>NZ_JAAHIE010000139.1:0-15238 GCF_010671945.1 Moorena sp. SIO4E2 | reverse complement strand
AATAGGTTCAGGCATTTTTTCCCACTGGTCTGTACCCAGTAGTACTATTGTTCCACAGCACTATAAGCTAGAATTGACAGCACTTTTGGGCGTCTTTAGTACATTTGTACGGGGTAACTTCAGTTATCATCTCTTGCTGTTGTAAACTCAGGGGTTGCCACTTTCGTTGAGAGTTACAACTAGACTGTTTATTATTGTTTGATTTATGCTTATTCATTGCGATTATCCTTGTTGGGTTTGGACGTAAAACCTGTAGTGTAAACTTGATTTGTTCACAACGATAAACTAATGTGAACTGGCATCTCCACACTATCTACTGCTGCTTCTAATTCTCCATCACAATCAGCACAAATTGGAGAGGACATTATGACTGGAATAGTGTTAGATGGTCCCCTACCACCACTCACGCTAATAAATTATCAGGAATTTCCTGTAATAGCGAGTCATTATTAGATAACTGAAGGCTTAATTTATTGATAGTTTTTGTGTTACGTACCATCATGTAATTACTCCTTTTTTTTGTTTGATTTTTGTAATTTTTTCGACGTGGGATTTGAACAAAGCTTGGGTGCAATGCGATCGCCTTTGGCAGTGGGTTCCGCCAATCCCTTACTCTATCATTGTCACCTCTAGATAAAAACACTAACCATAGGGAAAAATCAGGTATTTGGATGCTTCAGAATGGCTAATCAAGTAGTGTTTACGGGAAAAAATCAGGTTAAATCAGGTGCATCAACAATCTACTTGTCCTGTCAAAATGAGTCAAAACCTTGCATTTTTAGATACTGAAGCGTTTTAGGCTGGAAAAGCAATTGACTCTGCCAGTGCCCAGACGGCGATCGCACATTTTCACATCTAGATAAAAATACCAACAATAGGAAAAAATCAGGTATTTGGACACTCTAGCAAGATTTGTCAGGTCAGATTTATAGGAAAAAGTCAGGTTTTAGGTGCGTTAACGTAAGGTGTCATTGCCAGCACCCCCGATCAGGTTATCATCATTGTTGTCTCCTGCTAGAAGGTCATTACCTGGACCGCCGATTAATAAACTCATGAAAGTTGCTCCTGAATTTTTTAGAGATTTTAATTAAGTATCTATAGCATTTCTAAATAAGTCATGAACAATTTTGGTGATTCTTCATAACACAAAAAAATCCTCCAAGCTCTTTCATAATGCTCCCTGCTCCCTTTTTCGTTCAATCCTATGTTCACAACTCAAATACAAACGCTATATAGCAATCAAAAAAAATCGGTCAAGTTTGGGTTAACCCCAATCCTTGACCGAATCTGTACTTTAACGTTCCACAAGTACAGCTCAAATATGGATAATTTCAGATCAATTATGACATGATTCCCGAGTTAGTCAGCAACTACTGGAAAGCAATAACATCCCAACTCATTCTGCTTCATCCTGCTTCATTCTCCTTCACAAAACAACTGTTACCATTCCTGATTTGCCAGGGGGCAACCCTGGCAAAATCCGATCTTAATCTATGTAAAAGTATCGAATCACAAAGGTCATAACCTCACCAGGCTTTCCGGTGGGCTCCGGAGTGCTCCACTCGTCAGGGTAGGCATACTTCAAGGAATACAGGGCATTAATTGTATGCCGAACCTTTTCAGGAGAACCGACCAAGAAATGCTTGACTTTCTTGGGTTTAGGACTTTGGTTGTCAGAGGGAGGAAAATTTTTACTCATCTGAAATTATCTTTGAGTTCGTGTATATAATTAATTTATTAATAAATATATATATTTTCAAGGGGTTTATAAAATTTTTTTTATTAAGAAATAGGGAAAATGGAGCGGAGTCATGGGGAGTATTGGTAGTCTATTTATTTAATAAAATTACTCGTAGGGTGGGCAGTGATTGAAACCGATAAAATCAGCTGGTAATCGGTTTTATAGGCACTGCCCACCGACATCAAATTAACTAAATTTTCAATAAAATTAATCCTAGGGTGGGCAGTGCATAAGACCAATTGAAAAGCTGACAATCGTTTTGGTACCCACTGCCCACCCTACATCTACTCGGAGGGTGGGCAGTGCATAAGACCAATTGAAAAGCTGACAATCGTTTTGGTACCCACTGCCCACCCTACATCTACATCTACATCTACATCTACTCGGAGGGTGGGCAGTGCATAATAAGCACGTTTTTATCTAGGTTGTAAACAAAAGTATTGCAGGAATTGGCTTGCATACAAAAGGCAAAAGCCAAGAGGGTAAAGAGATCCGGAGTTTTATTGGACAAGAAAAAAAGACCTCCTAGGTTTACATTTCATTTATAAACCCTAGACCAATTGAAAAGCTGACAATCGTTTTGGTACCCACTGCCCACCCTACATCAAGTAAATCAACTCACCATCGGTAACCTCAAAAACAGTGGTTTGGCGATCTGCATTCAGAGGCTGGTGTCACACATTGCCTGTTTGTGCATCTTTAGTTTATGGAGGGAAAGAAAATGACAAATTGAAAACTTATGGAAACTAACTACCACGTAAACCTTTTTGGCAGCTGCGACCAACAGCTAGCCAAGCTGCTCAAAGAGTACTGTCGCCTAGTGACCCAACCTGAGTTGTCATCAGAAGATGCTCAAAGCATCACAGAGATCCTAAGCTATAGCAGGTACGACCAAGAACTAAACTATTGGCTATGCCAAGCAGATCAGTTAATTGACTACCAACTCAGCACCGGGGCAATACCTGATTACGACTTGGTGGTGAGTTCCCTTTCCATCAAGAATCTTGCTTATAATCTTACGCGGGTTCCCTCCCATCAAGTGACGTTTGAAACTTTTAAGGAACTAGTAACCCAAACCAAACTGAAGCACAGATTTCTCGACCAATATATCAGCTTTGATGAACAACACTTCTCGCGCAAAGCCATTTTTCAAACCACAGCCCTGACCATTTATATGATTGGCTGGAGACCGGGGCAAGGTACCATTGCCCACCACCACGGTCAGTCCCTAGATGCCATCCTCGTCTACAAAGGAGAAATGACCCATCGCTTCCCTAACCAGGACGAGTGCCTAGAGCCTGACAAAATGCCCTCCAGACCTGGCGAGCTGTTTGGGGAGAATCAACTGGTTTGCATTGACCGCAAGCAACGTCACCTAATGGCTAATAATTCCTCCAAAGATCTGGTCACCCTGCACTTTAGATTTGGTACCCCACCAGACAATATTAATTGGGTAACCAAGATCAGTGAGTGCAAGCCAGCAGCTATTTGGAGCAATTCAAACGCGCACATGGAAGAGATCTGTCGCTTAATGATTGCTTAGAGTCTAGACAAGCCAAATAAACAGGGTGCATCTCACTGTCTTGATGCAGTCGCTCATGGGGGAAACCCCCGTGAGGCCACTGCATCGTCCTCGTTATAAATTTACAACAAAAAGATGCACCCAATCAACACTATGTAATACTGAGGTAAATGCATGAGTCCTCTAACACCAAAAAACTGGGGATTAACGCCCTTAGGTCCTCAACAAGTCCAGTATCTCAAAGGCTACTATTACAACCTCTTGTGCAGGTGCAAATTGCAGCATCGGTGTGACTCGGACGACATCCTCAGCCAGGTATGGGAGAAGGCAGCGGAAGTCGAGCGCTTAGAACGCCCGATTGAAAACCCCGAGGCGTGGGCGAAGAAAGTTGGGGAGCGCATTATTTTCCAAGAGAAAAGGAGGGAACTATCGGAAAAAAAGTTTATTCAGAATCTCAGGTACATGATGCAAAGCCAAATTTTTGCTAGCCCAAGGGACGACCTTGACTGTGATGGCACACTAGGACAGATGCTAGCTTTAGCCCTCAAGGAACTCAAGCAAACCAAGCCGGACTTTCACCAACTAGTGGTGATGCGCTTCTTTGGTGATATGAGCTGGGAGCAGATATCGTTAGAGTTGTACCCAGACACTGCCATTAGCAGAAAAACTATTAACAGGGTGCGTCAGAGGGGAAGTCGCGCTTTGAAAAAACTGAGGAAAATTTTCTTTAGAAACCTTGAGACGTTATAATTTTCTGGATGTAGCGACCCGAAATAAGGCTATTTTTGGGGGCACATTAAAGGCAAATATAGCAGTTATCAAGTTATCAATTGGGTGAGGTACTTCGTCCTGGGTTAATCGGAGTAGGGTTAAGAGTGTGGGGAGTGCTTAACCAGGGCGCGGGTAAGGGGTGGAGTGATAAAAAATCCTGTGTACCTCATGAGTCTTAGAATTGCTATAAGTACGTCAAACTTATCTTTGGAAGCAAAACGTAAGCATTCAGCTATTAGCTTAAGCGCTACGCGCACGCTACGCGAACAGCCATCAGCTATCAGCCATCAGCTAATGCGCTACGCGCACGCTTCGCGAACAGCCATCAGCTAAGCTATCAGCTAATGCGCTACGCGCACGCTTCGCGAACAGCTAATGCGCTACTTGAGGTGCTACTTGAGGTGCTAATGCGCTACTTGAGGTGCTGCGCGAACAGCTATCAGCTTATGCCTTACGTCCCAGCGTCGAAGTCTTTGCCACCCTACTTGAGGTGCTTTTGAATAAAATAAGCATTCAGCCGTCAGCTGACCGCTGACGGCTGAATGCTTACAGCCAAACTTTTTGTCACATAATCAAGATATACGCATCTAACTATTAGAAGCGAAAAAAGTGCATTAAGTTTACTTTTTTCGATTTGCTACTGATTTTTCGTTCTGATTTTATCATTATTAAAGGGTGCATATTCAGCAGCGCAAAGTCAACAATAACCTGACATAAAATCTGGCAATTGTGACGTAAGCTATCAGCTATCAGCCATTGGCCGTAGGCCACTCTACGCGAACAGTTTATGCGCTACTTGAGGTGCTACTTGAGGTGGTTTTGAATAAAATAAGCACCTCAAGTAGCGTGAGCCTTTAGCTCACGGCTGACGGCTGATAGCTGATAGGTTACTGTCAAGCTTTGGTTAACTTTGCGAGATATTCTCTTTATTCTAGTCTGGAGTGCAGGGTTATAATCATGAAATGCGATCAGATTTATTGTGCCTGGATTCAGGATTCTCAAAACGCAGATCATTACGTCTGCCTAAAGTGCAATCGTGAACACTATATCAACGACAATCCTCCTGGATCAGTGATCTTTGTTTGCGTAGCAATAGCTTTCATAGTTATTGCTCTGCTCAGCAATGATGGCGAGATTAAACCCCCAGAAAATCAACACCGAGCAACTCAAATAGAGATGGGTCGAAAAAATCAAGTCCGATACCGGGACTTGTCGCCGACGGCTAACCTCTAGTACCTCTGCAAAATTCCCAGGGCTCTGGGAACAGGGAGGGTGGGAAGTGTGGGAAGTGTGGGGAAGAACGGTTGTGGTTTCCACGGGGCTTACGAGGTGCGTAACCAAGTTCCGCACACAGCCCCTCCCCATTAGGGACTGCATCGCTACTATAACTAGTGCTATAGTAGCGATGCAATTTTCATCCATGGTTCTGAGATTACCAGAATCTGGTGGGGATTTTTTGCGATCGCGTAGCGGCTCAAAAGGAGCATCGCTTTTAGCGTGGCCTACGGCCAATCGCGTAGCGGCTCAAAAGGAGCATCGCATTTATAATCGTTAAAAACTTACCAGAAGGTAGACTAGCAACTTAGATAAAAACTCTTCAAAAGGGTAGAAATTGATTAAAGTTTTACGTGATCATTGGTCTAGGGTAATTGGAGTTAACTTTTTAGAAAAAGCACCAAAACCTCAAGTCTTGGGATTTAGGACTAAACCCGTCTCCATTTCTAGTAAAGTCAATCTCTTTTATGGCAAAAAAAAAGCAAGTTATGAAATTAACTTGCAACGGACTTAACCTGATATATTTTGGGAATTTTATTGGATTATCAACCAAATAATACCATTATCCTTTAATACCATTATTTGGCTTCTAGGTGCAACAGGTATCCGTGTAGGAATTGTGATAATTTGTTATGCCATATTGCTTAGTCCCAGATCCGCTGTTCCCTGTTCCCTTTGCTATACAGCTAATTCACACTTTCATCTACTGTTGAATTCGATGCCCCTGTAGAAATTG
This sequence comes from Moorena sp. SIO4E2, assembly GCF_010671945.1. NCBI lineage: Bacteria > Bacillati > Cyanobacteriota > Cyanophyceae > Coleofasciculales > Coleofasciculaceae > Moorena > Moorena sp. SIO4E2. Next base: position 9,193 of record NZ_JAAHIE010000139.1, on the reverse strand, counting down.
GCAATTCCTCGACTTTGGGTAGCTTCTCCAGAGCCAGACGAGAGGAAGAAGTCCCACCGGATAAACGCTTCAGAAGTTTTGGTCTAGGGTCATGGAGCAAGTAAATAATATTATCTCCCGCTTGCAAATCTTCATTCCCACTCGCCACTTGAAAACTCTTTTCCCTCTCCACTAGCAAGGGTACCAGTTCTCCAGAGCGAATTAAGGCTTGTAGATGAGCTCGCTGAAAACCAAATCCAGCTTCCTTGAGAGTGGTTTTGCCCAACTTGATTTGCCCATCATTAATGTACTGGATCCAAGTTTTGATAGGTAGTTGTGGCATGAACGCCTGATTAACCTTAGTTTTATTGTTGTTGCTATTGACTTGGGGGTCACGAGGAAACACAGCTAAGACTCGCGGTGGATTAAACTCCTCCACTGCTCGTTGAGCCAATACCAAGTTAATCTCACCATTCTTGGTCATTGCTAGGAACGTTCCCACCGATTCGATGCCAGCTTCTTCTAGAACATCCACATCCAAACCACTGCTTTGGAAAACCCGCAGATTTTCGTCCCTTGCTTTTTGGCACGCTTCTGGGTCTGTATCAATAAGCACAACAGACTCTCCTCGCTCTTGAAACAAACGAGCAATCAGACGGCTCATCGGATTACAACCGATGATTACAGCACCAGTTGCCTCCTCCTCTGGGTTAAGTTTTAGCCATTTGGCGACCCAGCGAGCGGTCAAACCCTGTAAAACTACCGTCAACATAATTGTCAGGAATACCAAGGCTTTAATCGAGTCACCACCATTAACCCCCCGTTCCGTTAGGAGAATCGCAAACAAGGAAGCCACAGAAGCACTGACAATTCCCTTAGGACCAATCCAGGACACAAATAACTTTTGCCGCCAATTGAGATCACTATTCCAAGTACAAACCACCACACTGATGGGGCGCACCACCAACATCAACACCAAGACGGTAAAGATACTGCCCCAGCCTAGGGCAAACACACTGGCGATGGAGAGGTCAGCGGAGAGCAGTACGAATAACATGGAAACCCCAAGGACAGTTAATTGTCCCTTGAAGCGTCGCAACAAGCGCTCTTCAGGCAGGTCAGAGGCTCCCAAAACTACTCCAGCGACTACAGTTGCCATCAAACCGGATTCAGAGCGAACCATCTGAGCCAAGCCAAACAAACCCCACATGCCAGCCAGTACGACTAAGTTTTTGAGTTCTTCTGAGATGAAGCGTGCTTGCTTGAGAAGAAACCCCATTAACCAGCCCCCTAAGCCCCCAATCACAGCACCGATGCTCAAACGAAGACCTAGACCGACAAATGCTGCATTTGCACCAGCATCACTATTTAAAATTGTGTCCAGGACAACCACTGCCAGAATTGCCCCGACTGGATCAATGAGAACCCCTTCCCCTTCTAGAAGGGTTTCTACACGTCGATCCACTTTCACCTGTTTTAGCAGAGGACTAATCACCGTTGGTCCGGTGACCACCACTAGAGAGGCATAGAGAAAAGCAATTGGCCAAGGAAACTCCCCTAGCCAGTGAGCCGCCATGCCACCTCCTAACAGGGTAATCAGTGTTCCTATGGTAACTAGATTTCTCAGGCTACCAGAAACTTTGCCCAGATCCCGCAGATCTAGGTTGAGCCCTCCTTCAAACAGAATAACTGCCACTGAGAGGGCAACAATTACCTCTAGACCAACCCCTAGCTTCTGTGGGTGCAAAAGACCGAAGCCATCTGGTCCGAGTAGAGTGCCAAACATCAGCAAAAAGACAATGCTGGGAATTTTTAAATACTCACCCATTACCTGGGCACTGATCCCAGCGAAGATGGCGATAACCATCTGTAGGGTTAGTTCAAATGAGCTTTCCATATGCGTAAGTGTCGCAAGTGATCAACTTAGGTAGAAATTCCTCATTATTCTGTGTTCAACTCCATGGGCTGGCTTGGTCAACAAGTGATCGGTTAGCAGTGAATCTGAACTTGAGGTAAGTTCTAGAACATTGCTCGTAGCAGTCGATGGTCAATGACTGAGCTATAGGTCACAGTAATAAAACCGTCTATAGCCTATCTTAAGCATGCCCTTTGTGTCCTGGTAGTGTATCACTTTCATAGGACTTATTACAGAAGTAGGCAACTTCGGAACTTCGGAACAGTGAACAGGTAAGGATTCTGGAGATTAGTGCGTGAACTTTGGCAACAGGTCTTGAAAAAAACTCAAGTTTGAATTACTCAAGACTATAAGCAAAGCTGTTTGCTGTTGTGCCTTACTTAAACGATTGCTGAGCAACAGTTCCTCCCGGAGATAAGATTGAGCCACTGTAAATAGTCATGGGGAGGTTTGAGAGTGTCTGTTACCATGTCATCCTCCTATTTGTCTAATTAGTTTTGTTTATATTGTGTTGATCTTGTGTATAGTTGTCAGACTTTGCCATTGGTCACCAATCTAATTATTAATTGGACTCATAGCTCACACTAATGATAGCTCAAAGGTTTTTATACGTTGATTGGTAATTTCAAAAAAAATTCAGTTTTAATTCATGCTGGATAGTTTAGCACCGTCACTTCAACAACGGACATTCCATCACTGACCGTAAACAGCTTCAACAGAATTGCCTGTTCACGCTCGCGCGAGACGATTAGTTAGAGACGATTAGTTTTCCGACATAATTGAAAGGTTAAAGGTAAAAAGTATACTGCTGTGGTTAAGAACACCAGACAACGGGGTTAGTAGAGTAGATAAGATGGCTAGCAGCATTGGGATAATCCCCCAAGTAGAACCGAAAAATTGGATGATGGCTCGTGGTCTGGTGGGGAACGGTAAAATTAGCTTCGTTCATGGTTTTTTGTTAAACTTCTAGCTTTAATTATGAATTATTGGTAAAGGTAAAGGTAAAGGTAAATTTATGGATCATAAAACGTTTACTTGGGGTGGCTCGGGAAACCGGATACGTAGAACTCAACGCTGGATTGAGAGATTGTCGCTGTTAGGGTTATTCCTGGCAGCACTATTGTTGTTTAGCATCAATTTGGGCAGTGGCTCGTTGCAAGGGGTAGAGCAAAGCATAAGTCATCTTGCGACTCAACTACTTTCAGCAAAGGGGGAATTTGGGCAGTGGCTTTACCCAACTCTCGAAGGTGAAACCCTAACCCTAATTGAATACCCCCCCCTACTAGCCTGGCTAATTGCGGTGGCTTATCAGTTTGGTGGTGTCAACGAGTGGACTACGCGCTTACCTAGTGCCATGCTCAGTGTGCTGTCGGTACTGCTAGTCTATGGTCTTGCTACAGAAATCTTCCCCTGCCGTCAGAAGGGTATTTTCTCTAGCTTGATTTACCTAACTTTCTTACCAATAGCCCATTATGGGCGTATGGCAATCCTGGATGGAGCTAATCTGTGCTTTGTGGTGTTGATGATGTGGTGTGTGTTGCGATCGCGTCGGGACTCACGCTGGTCACTGGCAGCGGGGATCGGATTAAGCTTGATTTTCCTCACTAAGGGGATCCTGGTGGCATTGTTGATCACAGCGATCGCTCTGTTGTTTCTAGCATGGGATACGCCCAGACTCCTGACGTCTACTTATTGGTGGTTGGGATTGCTCCTAGGCTATAGTCCTGCTCTTGCTTGGTACACTGTGCCATTGCTGCTACAGGATCAAAGAGCCGTTACTACAACTACAGCCATTATCTACCAGTCCCTACGCCCGATCTGGACAGCAGTGGATGGGCAAAATCGCCTGCCTTGGTATTACCTGGGGGAAATCTTAAAATTTTCCGCACCTTGGTTACTGTTCTTTTCCTACTGGTTACAGCAGGCTTGGCAGAATCGCCATTGGGGCTGGGCTAAATTGGTACTGGTATGGGCTGGCGGTTACTTGATCGCCATTTCCCTTCTTGCCACTAAATTGCCTGGGTATGTGTTGCCAGTTTACCCAGCATTAGCCCTTGCTGGTGGAGCCCAACTCACAGACATTTGGCATTGGCCTTCTGGCAAATCTTATCCCCGTTTTTGGAGTATTGGTTTAAGTCTGCTAGGTGTTGCTACCATTACTGTGATGCTTCACTTAGGGATTAGAAAAGCTTTTGACCTCAGCTCCTGGCTGTTCTTCGCTTGTGTCCCTTTAACCATGGTTATAGCAGGGATGCTGGTTGCCCGACGGGATAGACAATTTATGGTAATTTTATTCTGGGGAACCTATATTTCACTACTGATTTTGATGTCTTCTGACCATGAGATTTGGCAATTTCCGATCTAGTTCAACTTATTGCTTAATACTGGTCTCCTTGAGTAATGGAAATTGAAGCCAGCCAGAAGAATTGATGATGCCCCTGACTGGATGTTATTTAAACAATATCCCAATTGAGTGATTAAAAGCTAGATTGGGAAGTTTCCATAAATGGGGATGGAAATTGATACACCGCTTTCTTAACAGACAGTGATCGGGTTGGCATTGAGCTATCAGCAGTCAGCTGACGCGCTACTTTCCGGCTTTGCAAACAGCTAATGTTTTGGGAGCCTGGGTTTATCAAGAGAGTAAGCTTATGGGCTCCTTTTCAAACCAGGCTTACCGTTTAAAGCCTCGTGGATTGGTTCTCTTGAGGGCATCATGAATGGCTGGCAAGCACAGCGTTTCAAGTAGCGCTAATGCTGATAACTGACGGCGGAATGCTGACATTTTGAGCGACAGCACATTTACCGGTTACGGCGTTCTAAGCCTTGTCTATTCGGCTCAGGATGCCTCAAGTGCTTCTTCTTCTGTTGGATCAAGTTGTTTAAGGTGAATGTGCTTGCGTCCCAGGGTGATTTCAAACTCGTCCCCTGGTTGTAAACCCATTTGTTTCGTGTAAGCCGAGCCAATCAGAAGATTGCCGTTAGACTGCACACTAATCCGATAGCTGGCACTGCGTCCGCCACGACCATTGCCATTGGTTTTGCTGTCTAATTCAATCCCCTCGGCATCAATAAGGGCATTGAGGAACTTCATCATATTGACTCGCTCTACTCCGTTTTTTGTCACGGTGTAGTAGCCACAGGCTCTAGCTTTTTGTTCTTTGCTCAGGCTACCTAGGTCTTTGACTTTCGCCACCAATGCTTGACCCTGCAGAGGAACGATCGGAGCAGCCATGTTTTTCTTTTTAGCCATCAACTTGAATCTAATACTAAGGACTTAAGTGGTATCCAGCATTTCTACTGGACTGACTGTCAACTAAGATAACAAAATCTTAGTTTAATATCAGTATATGAGACTATCTTACACCCAGAGTGTCAACTGTGTTCGTTAATAGTCAGTTTTTAACTACCGTTCAACTACAGCAATAGGTTGTGAATAGGTCGTGAACAACTCCGATCATCTGGGTCACAGGAAAATTGCCTAGGGTCACGGGAAAATTTGCTAAAAGAGTATGGGCTACTCTTGTAGGCAATTTTCCCACCAGCCACCTGTACTTTCCATCCCTGTCACAAGTCAATGGCTATCTCCATTGGGTGACACTATTTTATAGTTTCTTTGAGCTGTTGCATTCAGCCAACAGGCTATCAGCTATCAGCCATTGATAGTCTAAGATATAAGCTTCTGGCTTGAAGCCGATAGCTAAAAGCATACCGCTCAAAGTATAGTCTTCAGGATGAGAGGGTTCCTTGGTTCCCCCTGCTCTTGATGCTGATAGCTGAGTGCATTAAACGAGCGTGATCTTTAAACGAGCGTGATCTTTAAACAGGTCATAAAATCGTTTCCGACTTGTAAGCATTCAGCTATCAGCGGTCAGCCGTCAGCCGTCAGCAGATGTAACTCAGATTTAACACATGGTTACCTGTTTTATTGATGCAGTTGCTCATGGGGAGAACCCCCTTTGGCGGTGCTGCAACGCCTATTCAAAAGCACCTTAGCTTAATGCTAATAGCTGATAGCTGAACGCGCACGCGTGCGCGTAGCGCATTAGCTGACCGCTGAATGCTTACTCCGACTTTAGTCTTTCAAAGAAATTGTCCCGTTAACTCCCACGTCCACTTTCCGATTGGATTGCTATTTTATTATGAAGCTCACCACTCGTGGACACTACAGTGTTAAGGCACTACTAGATCTGAGCCTAAGACCAGGGTATGGACCGACATCGGTTAGAGCGATCGCTAAACGGCAAGGTCTACCAGCTCCATATCTAGAAAAACTACTGATTGAGATGCGCCGTGCTGGCTTAGTCAAGTCAGTTCGTGGAGCTCAAGGAGGCTATCAATTAGCCCATGAACCCACACAAATTTCCCTCGGCAAAATCCTAGAAGCAGTGGGTGAAACCATCGAACCACTACCCCACCATACCCCAGACGCTGGTCAAGCCGAAGACTGGGTTACATTTACACTTTGGCATCGTTTGCATCAAAAGCTTAAAGAAGCATTGTACACTATAACTCTTGCCGATCTTTATTATGATGCCCGTAGTTGGCAAGCCGCTATGGGAGAAGAAACCAGTTTCGTTGTTTGAATCAATTTTTCGTCAGCATGAAAAAGAGTAACGAACCGATTACTTATGAGGGAGGCTGTCATTGTGGCGCTGTCCGCTTCCGGGTAATTGTCAACAAGCATGAGGCAATTGATTGCAATTGTTCGATGTGTAAAAAAAAGGGCATCTTACACCTGATTGTCTCCCCTGAGCAATTTAGCTTACTTAAGGGATATCAAGTGTTGACTAGTTATACCTTCAACACTCACACAGCGAAGCACACATTCTGCCAAATCTGTGGGATTCATCCTTTCTATCGACCCCGTTCTCATCCCAATGGGATTTCTGTCAACCTACGTTGCCTTGACGGTGATGTTCTATCTCAATTTAGCATTGTCCCTTTCGATGGGGCTAACTGGGAAGAGAATGTCGATAAAATTAGAAAGTAGTGGTTCAAATCCTGGGTAATAACCATACTAATGGTGTCATTTTGCTGCTGGCGGCTAGTCTGGATTATCTGATCGGTGATCCTTGGGGTTGGGTCCATCCAGTGCAGGTTATGGGCTGGGTAATCTCTCACTTCACTCAGTTAGCAATTCACCTCTGGCAGCAGCCTTGGCAACGACGCTTAGCAGGAATTGGGTTGGGTATTGGACTAATTATTGGGAGTGGAGTAGCTGGATGGTTTATTGTCCTCCTAGGAATCTGGCTCAATCCCTTTTTGGGTATAGGCATAGGAACTATCTTGCTAGCCAGTTGTTTTGCGGGTCGCTCTCTTCGAGCAGCAGCAATGGATGTATTACAGCCTTTAACTGCTGGAGAATTAAAATTAGCCCGTTCTCGATTAAGTCAATATGTTGGTCGTGATACAGAAAATCTTTGTGAGTCGGAAATCCTACGAGCTGTCCTAGAAACGGTGGCGGAAAACACTACCGATGGGGTCACAGCCCCTCTGTTTTATGCCATTGTTGGAGCGTTGATTCCTGGGGTTGGTAGTGTTCCTCTTGCCTTAGCTTATAAAGCTGCCAGTACTTTAGATTCGATGGTCGGTTACCGGCGAGAGCCTTACACGAATTTAGGTTGGTTTAGTGCTAAATTTGAAGATTTACTAACCTGGATACCCTGTCGATTAACCGTATTGACCCTAGCCTTGATGTCTGGAAAACCTCAGCAGGTCTGGCATCTGTGTCGCCGTGATGCTATTGCTGATCCCAGTCCTAACTCTGGCTGGAGTGAATCGGCTTTTGCTGTGATTTTGGAGGTTCAGCTGGGGGGGACTAATTTTTACAGTGGTGTTGTCAAGCAAAAACCCTTATTAGGGAAACCTACCTACGAGATCACACCAGGCAAAATTGACCAAGCCTTAGAGCTGACACGTTATTGCTTTTTAATTTGGCTGGGGATAGGGTTGGTTTTTTGTCTAGTCCAATATGCGATCGCTTTACACAACCTGATCGTTTAATCAGGCAATTATTTTTTTTTGCTTAAATTTTCCCCTATGGTAGGAAATTGTATTATAACCTTTTTCCAGCCATCTATTTGGCGTTGCTGAACAAAAGAATGACATCAAGTATAGTTGGGTCAGTTACCGATTACCGATTACCGATTACTGATTACCCTTGGGTCTTCCAGCTGATAGCAAAGCCATCAGTTTTCCCCCAACTTTAGGGGGAATTGTGATCATAATTGCCTCAAAACTTAATAAAACTTAAAAAAGGAGAAAAACGTGGAAGTACTTGCTTACACTCATTCCTATGAATCCTATGAAGAAGCAGTAGGTATTGATTGTGATCTAGATCTAAGAGAACTCAACCTCAACTGGTTTAAAATTCCCAACACTGCTTGGCTCGGTTTGGTAGGATGTGCGGTCTGGTTAGCGAGTCTGAGTGTAACGGCTCCAGTGTTTGCGGCTTTGGAAACAGGGATCAAAGTCAAGACAAGTGGTGGTTGCTTGACTGCACGCAAAGGTCCTAGCGATACTTCCGCAGCTGTTGTCTGTGTTAGCAATGGAGCTGTACTCAAACCTGTGGTTGCTACAAATGGGAATTGGTTGCAGCTCAGCAGTGGCAATTGGGTTTATGGTCCTTACACTACCTCTCGATACTTTAATGGCAGTGATCAAGGGGGTGGCGGTAGTCCGATTTTGGAATCAGGAATCAAAGTCAAGACTCCCAATGGTGGGTGTTTGAAAGCACTCACTGGTCCTGGCACTGGTCAGCTTGTTGCTTGTGTCCGCAGTGGATCTGCACTCAAACCTGTGGTTGCTACAAATGGGAATTGGTTGCAGCTCAGCAGTGGCAATTGGGTTTATGGTCCTTACACTACCTCTAAATTATTTGATGAAAGTAGTGAAGGGGGTGGCGGTAGTCCGACTTTGGAATCAGGAATCAAAGTCAAGACTCCCAATGGTGGCTGTTTAAAAGCACTCCCTGGTCCTGGTACTGGTCAGGCTGTTACCTGTGTAAGCAGTGGCTCTGTACTCAAACCTGTGGTTGCTAAAAATGGGAATTGGCTACAGCTGAGCAGCGGCAATTGGGTCTATGGTCCTTACACTACCTCTAAATTCTTTTAATCTTAATCTTGATACCACAGAACCTACCCAGTAACTCTACTTGTAAGGTGCGTTATGATGCTGGTGGCGAAATATTGTGCAACATTAGCCTGGGAAAGTATTTAGAGCTGCAAAGCATGAAATGCGAGTACCAGCGAGAGGAATCCCTTGAACCCAAGCAAACAGACGCTTGAGATTGATAGC
>NZ_JAAHIE010001389.1:0-1102 GCF_010671945.1 Moorena sp. SIO4E2 | reverse complement strand
CGATTGCTGGAATGACATTGTACAACAGAAAGTGTTTGGTCTGGAGACCTTTTATGTAGTCATTTAATATAGTTTTTGACTTTTGAGTTTTGGCTGGTTTAAAAGATTCTTTGGTCACATCCATTGGCATTGACATAAAACTGTCTCCTTTTTGGCCATTTGCTCTTTTTTAAAAAACGAATTATAAGGGGTATAACACCTAGTTTACAGGTTTCATAATTTGCTTTATGCCTGTACTTTCAAAGGATATCATTATGCTTGATCATAATCAACCCATAATTCCCAAATACCTACATTTAATTTGATACCGCTGCTCCACTTTTACTTGCCACTTTTACCCTGGCTTCCAAGACCTCTAGTGTCCCTTCCAAAAACTTAACTCGGCAAGCAGAGCGTTGTATTTTGCCACTTGATGTTTTAGGAATGCTCCCAGCTTTTATTAATATTACAGAATACACCTGTAGATCATGTTCGTCTGTAACTGCCTCTCTAATATTTCCTACTACCTCATTTAGATCTAGTGTCTTTTGGTAACTACGCTCCACCTCCTGAACCACTATTAAACGTTCTTCTCCCTTAATCTCCACTGCCAATGCTGCTCCATGACTAGAACGCAGTGATGGGTGACTTTTTTCCACTGTCAATTCAATATCTTGGGGATAATGGTTGCGACCACGAATAATAATCACGTCTTTGATACGCCCTGTAATGAATAGTTCCCCATCTTGCCAAAATCCTAAATCCCCTGTGCGCATAAATGGCCCTTCACCACTTTCGGCAAGGTTTGCATTAAATGTCTTTTCTGTCTCTTCTAACCTATGCCAGTATCCTACAGCCATACTGGGATCGCATACCCAAATCTCTCCTACCTCATCTGGTTGACATTTTCTCAAAGTGTTTCGATTAACGATCGCCACTTTCATCCCACCAATGGGAGGTCCACAGCTCACTACAGATCGTACTACCTGCTCTTTTTCTGCTGGTGATACTACTACAATTCTATTTTTTTCTAGGGCTTCTGCTGCTAAGGTCAACACCCTGGCTTTTTCCCCATGTTTTTTAGTCGAAACCAACAAAGTTGCTTCCGCTAGTCCATAAGCTG
>NZ_JAAHIE010001388.1:0-1103 GCF_010671945.1 Moorena sp. SIO4E2 | reverse complement strand
TTCTGTAATGCTGCCCATTACTTCCTGCCCCAAGCGTGGCAGCGGCTCTTTCAGAATCATCCCCAGATTGCCATTAAACTCCAGTGGATTTCGTTAATTGAATCGGTGGTGGAGCATCTCAGAGATGGGGATTGGCGGCGACCGTTACTGCTATGCACCAGTGCCACGCGATGGGGAAAGGTTTACGCCCATCCCCTTCAGGCCAATGGGATTGACCTGATCGAACCAAGGGATGCTTTGCACTTAACCCTGATGGACTGCATTTATCAGGGGGTAAAAGCCTCTAATCGTGATTTGACCTGCTTGTTAGGGGAACGCTTCTTTGTGGAACTGCTCAACACCCAACCTGACCCGGACTGTATCATCGCAGGCTGTAGCGAAATTCCCTGTTTGCTGGAGTGGCTGCAAGGAAAAACGACGGGGGCTGTCGGGGAGTTTTTGTCGGCGCTCGACGTGATTAATCCGGTTCAACTGGCTTTGAACCATGCCGCTGAAACCCTTCACCCGATGGCAGCAATGGAACTGAGCCTGTAACGAGACAGGTTTTATCTCTAACAGATCAGTCCAAACCACATTAGCTCAAACACCATTACTCAAACACCATTACTCAAACACCATTACTCAAACACCATTACTCAAACGATGAATCCCTCTGTAAAACCCCTGACCCCTCTCGACAACGATAGTCTCAACGAGACAAATGAGCCTTTCCCCTTAGAAAATGTTGAACGGTCCATTGTAGAGCAGTTTGAACAACAGGTTTCACGTCATGGGAATCGTCTTGCCATCGGTTTTCCAGGACAAGAGCTAACCTACAACGCCTTAAACCAATGGGCTAACCGGATTGCACGAGCCGTTTTAGCCAAGCTTGGGGCTGGGTCCCAACCGGTTGCTCTGTTATTTGAGACCGGACCAAGCATGATTGCAGGGATGTTGGGGGTACTCAAGGCCGGGAAATTTTATGTTCCCTTAGATATATCGTTGCCAGAGTCTCGCCTGAGCCTGATTCTTAACGACTCAAAGGCTAGGTTAATTTTAAGCGATCGCTACCATCTCGATGCTTCAGGGTTTGAGCAGAGGATTTTGAGCCAAGATGTTTTGAT
>NZ_JAAHIE010001387.1:0-1103 GCF_010671945.1 Moorena sp. SIO4E2 | reverse complement strand
GGAGCAGGGAAGAGGGAATAGAGAATAGGGAATAGGGATAAAAGTCAGTGTACTTGATAGTTATGCAAACCGCCGTATGTTTAGCTATCAGCTTAAGCGCTACGCACACGCTACGCTAACAGCTATCAGTATTCAGTGTGGAACGGGCAAGATGCCCATTCCACCAAGATGCATGTAATTTTCTAGGATTCTTCATCCATCGGATTATTATTACCGACATCAAAAATAATTATAAATTCCGCATCAGGCATTAATCTTTTCAAAGCCCACAAATGTCCCTCTGCATCCGACCGATTGCGGAAGCGAGCAACAACTACCCGCTGCATCTTGGGTAACAGTCGCATGACCACCCATGGATGAAGCCGTTCTGAATACGTCATCATAAAAGTATCTCCTTGTGATTGGAGAGCCAGAGCTAGCCCGTCGATTTTGGACTTTCACCGGGCTAGCTCTTGACTCTGGGCGTCTCAGCGCCCACTGTTATAGTGTAGCACAAATAATCTTATATTATAACATATTTTGAAAAATTTTGTAACAAAGGGAGCTATCAGCTATCAGCTTATGCGCTACGCGCACGCTACGCGAACAGCTATCAGCTATCAGCTATCAGTTATCAGCTATCAGCTATCAGCTATCAGCTTATGCGCTACGCGCACGCTACGCGAACAGCTATCAGTTATCAGCTTATGCGCTACGTGCACGCGATCGCGTTCAGTTATCAGCTTATGTGCTACGCACACGCGATCGCGTTCAGCTTGTGAATAACATTGGTGTCGAAGCCTATGCCAAAAAGTTGGCCGCTGACCGCTGACTGCTGACCGCTGACCGCTGACTGCTGACCGCTGACTGCTGACCGCTGACCGCTGACCGCTGACTTCTGACAAATGACTTCGTTAGAGTCGATGCCTGGTATTACCCAGGGCACCTCTCCTTCAAATCTGGGCGTGCGACTTTCACCGCACCCAGCTCCTAGATCTCCTGACCTTTCGGTCTGCTTCCGTGGATTAGTTGATGGCAGCTGTGATGAACTGCTAGCAAATTCTTTGGTTTCCAGTTATCGTGGTTTCCATCAATATGATGTAAGTGTACGACTTCTTCCCCTA
>NZ_JAAHIE010001386.1:0-1106 GCF_010671945.1 Moorena sp. SIO4E2 | reverse complement strand
AAGAAGAGATTATTCAAAATCAAGAGGAGATTCGTCAAAGTCAAGAAGAGATTCGCCAAAATCAACAGGAAATACGACGGATTTGGGAATATTTATTAAATCAAAGCGGTAATGGACGCTCCGGGAATTAAACCTCTAGCGCTTGGCGACTTTGTTAAGGACAGAAATTAGGTCACCTGGGAAATAACTTCTACTTTAACTTGCCTTCCTGCTTTGGCTAACATATTAATCAACTTATCCACACTGAATCTACTAATTTCTCCATTCATCAAATTGCTAATGCGAGGTTGAGTTTCTCCCCAAAATTCAGCAGCTTGCTCTTGGGTCCAGCCTCGATCGCGAATATATTGGCATAAATCTAACATTAAATCGGCTCTAATCTTCAAATTAGCCGCTTCTTCGGGTTCAAAACCTAAATCTTCAAATAGATTTTCTTTCCCTATGGTTAGCTGGGTTTGATTTTGTTCAGTCATTGATTTCCTGCTCTTTTTGGCTACGCCTTAACTCAATCACCTGTTGATAACGTTGCTCCCCAATTTTTAAATCTTTTTGAGACGTTTTTTGTGTTTTTTTCTCAAACCCATGAAGCACGTAAACAGCTTCTTCAAATCCAGCAACGTAGAAAATGCGATACGCTCCTTCTGTACGAATCCTGATTTCCTCCACTCCTTGACCAATAGTCGGCATGGGCTTGAAATCCGTAGGCATTTGACCCCTTTGGAGGGCTCGGAGTTGAAAACCTGCTTTACGGCGGGCTTCATCGGAAAATTTCCTAATATCTTGGCGAGAAGACCCTATCCAGTAAATTGGTTTATCTGACACTAGCTTTTCTACTTGCTATACCTAATTTGGTATATAGAGAGCTTAACATAAAAACAATAAAGGCCAAGCTACGCCAACGCACTTCTGACTACAAGCATCCCCCTGTCGTAATCATAAAACGTGAATTTTTCTTGCATTCGAGAGCAATAATTTGATCCTGGGGGGGCGACATGAGAGCTAAAAAGTAGACTGTATAAGCTTCATAGCTCTCATACCTCGTAAATAATTATCGAGCTTATGACGACTTAAACGCATCAAAGCATAAACTAATTCCCAACATTTAT
>NZ_JAAHIE010001385.1:0-1106 GCF_010671945.1 Moorena sp. SIO4E2 | reverse complement strand
TAAATCAGGCAGAACAAGGGAACACCTGCAACTCATAGGTTAATTTAAACTGGTCTATTTCAGAAATAATACTAGGCTCCAGCATCTCTTGATTTAAGATTAATTTATCTCCCAAGCGCTGCAATACAACCGTTTCATAATTAAATAGCAAAACAGCTTCTCCGACAGTCTGCTGTAGCAAAGTTATGGTTGCTCGGATCAGAGTACGCAAGCCCCCTTCATAATCTTGATTGGGATTAATCCGAAAACCAACAACTAAAGTAGGTCGAAAACCAAAGTTTTCCTCAGTAACATCTTCCATCGATCTTCTACATCAGCATTAATAAGTATTCCTGGTGCTTTTAAGTTGTCTTGTCGCCACTCCAAACTGGGTTGGAAGCAGTGCGTACACATTTTGTAGGGTGGGCATTGCTTGTTTGCCACTCCCCTACCTGCCCGAATTCACCAAAGCAATGCCCACCAACCGCAGATAGAAGATAGTGCGATCGCATTTTGTAGGGTGGCCATTGCCAGCCGTAGGATTAATTATGATTAATTATATCAAAAATGTAGACAAATAAAATATATTTTATCTTCCTTATTACCCCTCTCTCCACACTTCTCACACTTCTCACACTCTCCATCCATATTTCGTAATAAAAAAAATTCCTAAACCCCTTGACAATTTATTAATTTATTAATATATTAATATTATGCAAAGTTTCAAGGTATAGTTTCCAATGAGCAAAAACATTAATCCGAACTCTGAAAACCCAAGTCGCAAATCTAAGAAAGTCAAGCACATATTGATCGGTTCTCCTGAGGAGGTTAAGAAGACAATTTATGCGATTTATTCCCTTAAATACGCCTATCCCGACGAGTGGAGCAATCCGGAGCCTACCGGAAAGCCTGGTGAGGTTATGACCTTTTTGATTCGATATTTCTACGTAGACTAGGATAGGAATTTGCCAGGGTTTTACGCCCTGGCGACAATGAATAGTGAAAGTTGTTTTGTGGTCAGCATATGCGCTACGCGCACGCTACTTGAGGTGCGGTCAGCGGTCAGCGGTCAGCGGTCAGCCTTGGCCACAAGCCTTTGGCTGATAACTGATAACTGATAGCTGATA
>NZ_JAAHIE010001384.1:0-1111 GCF_010671945.1 Moorena sp. SIO4E2 | reverse complement strand
CTAAATCATTCCGAGCCTTCGCGATGGGCTTTGCCGCGCCAAAGGCGATCGCAGCCTCCTCTTGACTAAACTATTTCCGATAATTTAAGCATACTATTAGACCAAAGTTGAGTCTCACCCCTACTAAAACCCCAATTTCTGAACCGCCCTACGCTTAACCTCCTCACCCCGCCGGTCATACTTAGCGGTAGTCACAGGGGAAGCATGGCCAGCTAACTTCTGCACCGTCACAATATCAATCCCAGCATCGAGCAAATCAGAGCAGAAGGTCCTGGGAAAATCATGGGGACTAAAGGACTCCACCCCAGCCTGTTTAGCCCGCTTCTGCAAAATCAACAACACGGCCTGGGGGGTCATGTTTCTGTTCTGTATCTGCCCCCCTTTGAGTATTGGGCACAACAGCGCCCCTGGTTGGGAACCTCTCGTGTTCAACCAATCATTTACAAACGCGATTCGGCAAAGCCGACGCTTCGCGATCGCGTTTTCAGGTAAATAAACTGTTCTATCCTTCCCCCCTTTACCCTGACGCACCTCCAATGCACCAGTGGAACCATCAAAATCTCGCACTTCCAGCTTCACCACCTCTGCCCGTCGCAGTCCCGCACCCCGTAGAATGCCAATTAGGGCGGTATCCCTAGCCCCTTGGTTGGTTGTATCGGAGGCACATACCTTAATAAGTGCTGTAATTTCTGTTTGAGTTAATGCTCGACCTCTAGGTAAGGGATGATTCTTAATCCTGGGTAAATCCACCGCCGCCTCATAATCTTCTGCCTGCATCAGTTTCAACTTCTTTGCCACAGCTAACACTCCTCTGAGGGCTGCCATCTTCTTCTTGACCGTGGCGGGGGAATTGATTTCTAGTAGTGCGGCTTGGACGGCAGCGGTGTGCTGATAGGTGAGAGCTGCCCAGTCAAGGGTATCCGCATCACATTCGTTATTAGTAAGTAGGGATGCGATTCGGCAAAGCCGACGCTACGCGAACATATCCAAAGCTTGCCTCATTGTTGGCTGCGACCCAGGACTCAAAATACTCAAATAAACCCGTGCCGGATGCCCAGTTAAGGGTAGAGCTGTGGTGAGAGAAAGTGATTTGTTAGTGAGGGTTACACTC
>NZ_JAAHIE010001383.1:0-1111 GCF_010671945.1 Moorena sp. SIO4E2 | reverse complement strand
GGTGGCAGCTTAACGGTTTAAGGGATTTTATGAAACTTTTTATTACAGGAATTTGTGGCTTTGTGGGTAGTACCCTGACTAAAGCGTTACTTGACCATAAAGCAGATTTAGCCATTACGGGTATTGACAACCTATCTCGGTCAGGCTCTTGGCTAAACCGTGAAATTTTGACTAAACAAGGGGTGAAGGTGGTTCATGGTGATATTCGTAATGCCAGCGACCTGGAAGCTAATGGTCCGTTTGACTGGGTGATTGATTGTGCGGCGAACCCCAGTGTATTGGCAGGGGTTGATGGTCAATCGAGTAGTCGTCAACTGATTGACCATAACTTGGGTGGTACGATTAACTTGCTGGAGGCGTGCAAACGTTGGAATGCAGGTTTCATACTCCTCTCAACCAGCCGGGTATATTCGATTCCACCATTGGCACAATTAAAGGTAGAGGTGCATGACCGGGCTTTTCGACCTTGTGTAGATAGCTCTTCTAGTTGGCCAGTGGGATTGAGTGAGCAGGGGATTAGTGAAGCATTTTCAACGGCTCCGCCGGTCTCGCTGTATGGTTCAACTAAGCTAGCATCAGAAACACTGGCACTGGAATATGGGTTAACTTTTAATTTTCCGGTGTGGATTAACCGCTGTGGAGTAATGGCTGGTGCTGGACAATTCGGTCATCCAGGACAGGGGATTTTTGCTTTTTGGATTCATAGTTTCCGCGAAAAGCGAGCGCTCAAATATATTGGTTTTGGCGGTAATGGCTATCAGGTAAGGGATTGTTTGCATCCTCAAGATTTAGTCCCTTTGTTAGAGCAGCAATTTAGTGAGCCATTAGTGACGAATAAACCCCGAACTGTGAATTTAAGTGGTGGGGTGAGCAATAGTATGTCACTGCGGCAATTAAGTGATTGGTGTGAAGATCGCTTTGGGGCTAATAAGGTACTTCAAACCGATATAGAACGACCTTTTGACATTGCTTGGATGGTGCTGGATGCCGCGAAGGCAAAACAGGTGTGGGAATGGACTCCACATACAGAAATTAATCAAGTGTTACAAGAAATAGCCAAATTTGCAGAAGCAAACGAGAGCTGGTGTAGAGTGTCTGCTTCAGGATAGTA
>NZ_JAAHIE010001382.1:0-1111 GCF_010671945.1 Moorena sp. SIO4E2 | reverse complement strand
GGCAAACCCTTGGCGGACAATACCCTTCAATTTGAACTAATTACCACCATTAAGTATGGCCTGGAAGCCCAATTCAAAGATGACCCCAATGTATTCGTTGCCGGGGATTTGTTGTGGTATCCAGAACCAGGACAACCCAAAATCAACCAAGCCCCGGATGTGATGGTGGTTGTGGGTAGACCGAAAGGGCATCGGCGTTCCTACAAAACCTGGGTTGAAGATAACATTAATCCCCAGGTAGTATTTGAAATAGCCTCATTAACGAACACCATCAAGGAATTAGAAGAGGATAAACTCAAGTTTTACCAGAACCATGAAGTAGAAGAGTACTATCTTTTTGACCCAAATCGGACAAAACTCAAAGGCTGGCTGCGTTCAGCCGAAAAACTAGAACCAATCCCCGAGATGCTGGGTTGGGTGAGTCCCCGTTTAGGAATTACCTTTGAGTTAGTAGGCTCGGACTTGGTGCTGTATTATCCCAATGGAGAGCCTTTTGCTACGTATTTAGAAATTATTGAGCTCAAAGATATTGCTCAACAACAGGCAGAACAAGAACGCCAACGGGCAGACCAAGCGGAGGAAGCTTTAGAGCTTGAAAGACTCGAAAAAGAACAGGAACGTCAACGGGCAGACCAAGCAGAAGCTTCCTTGCAAGCCTTGCTAGAGCAATTAAAAGCAAAGGGCATAGATCCAGAACAGTTCGAGCTATGAACCCCACCATTTGGATATAACCCTACTAAGAATGTAGAATGAATAATGTAGAAGGTAGAAGGTAGAATGTAGAATGTAGAATGTAGAAGGAAGAATGTAGAAGGTAGAATGTAGAAGGAAGAATGTAGAAGGTAGAAGGTAGAATGTAGAAGGAAGAATGTAGAAGGTAGAATGTAGAAGGTAGAATGTAGAAGGAAGAAGGTAGAAGGTAGAAGGTAGAAGGTAGAAGGTAGAAGGAAGAAGGAAGAAGGAAGAATGTAATGCTCAATTCTAAATTCTAAATTCTAAATTCTAAATTCTAAATTCTAAATTCTAAATTCTTAATGAACTATAGGTTTCAAGAATCTCGATACAATTTGCGATCGCACCCAAATGAGAAATTTCAAAACCATGGGTATTT
>NZ_JAAHIE010001381.1:0-1112 GCF_010671945.1 Moorena sp. SIO4E2 | reverse complement strand
GGGAATCCTGCTGCCATTGTAATCATGGATAAAATGCAGCCTAATGATTGGATGCAGCTGGTTGCTGCAGAAATGAATTTGTCTGAAACGGCATTTTTAGCTCCCAACAAAGACCCATTTAAACGTGTATGGCAGCTCAAGTGGTTTACTCCCACCAGCGAGGTAGAACTTTGCGGCCATGCGACTCTAGCAACTGCTCATATCATGTTTTCTGAAGGATATGCGAAACCACAAGAGGCTATTAGATTTGAGACGCTGTCAGGCGAGCTATCTGCAAAAAAGGATTCTGGGGGATGGATTGAACTCGATTTTCCCACGTCGCAGACGAAGATTATTGAAAATAAGCCTGCTTTTGCAGATGCACTGGGCCTTGACCCTGTTCAAAGCGCCAAAGCTACTTTTGATGAAGAATTCGACTATCTTTTCGAACTAAAATCGGCCGATCAGGTGAAATCTTTCATTCCTGATAAGGACGAACTTGCGTCATTAGGCAGCAGGGCTGTAACCATCACGGCAAAGGGCAACCAAGAATTAAGTGGGAACCCTGATTTTGTGTCACGGGTGTTTGCTCCCAATGTTGGCATAGATGAAGACCCTGTGACAGGTTCAGCCCACTGCTACTTATCCCATTACTGGAACACCAAAATGGGGCAAACGCAATTTACCGCTCATCAAATCTCAAAAAGGGGGGGCACCATCAAAGTAGATTTTAACGACGATAGAACATCTATTTCTGGCAGGGCTGTCACTATCTTTAAGGGTAGCCTACTGAAGTAGATCACGACAATCTTATCAAAAAGATTTATTTCTTATCAATATATCTTGTGCCTCAGGCACCATGTGATAGACTCGATTCTGCATAGGCTCCCCCCGAGGTGTACGAAGCAACGCCCGTTGTTTCGGCACCTCACTTTTTTATCGATTAACTAGGGGGATGAATATTGAGACCCTACCGCCTTGCGGCATCAGATTAACTTCAAACAAAAATTCAAGTGGTTCAGCAGCATAGTAACTGTCTGATCCGGCCTGCAATGCGGATATGCTGCATGTTCCATTACTGATCAATATCGCATTTGAGCCTTGAACCGCACAAACAGAGGGGGTGTTAGACA
>NZ_JAAHIE010001380.1:0-1112 GCF_010671945.1 Moorena sp. SIO4E2 | reverse complement strand
CTCCTGAAGGGCGGGGTTTTCACCCGCATCCGTTAGACAGTTAGACTTTTGAGGTTTTTATTCCTCGCGAAGTCCCCTACTCATACCCCTCTATTTTCTAGAGGCTCCTAGTAGGAACAAGCCGCACTGACTTCTAACTTCTGACTTTCCCTCACTCCTCAAGTAAATCCTTCAACACCTCTTCCGTAAAAGGATTCTTACCAGCCCGGAGGTCATCTATCCATTTTTGCGGTTGTGCTTTCCACTCATCATTGTCGGTCGAGTCTACATATACCTGAAAATCTGATATTGCTCCTGCTTTATCCCCAGTCAGAGCTTTAGCCAGACCACGACTCCTCTTAAAGAATCCATTTTCAGGTTCTTTTGCTACTGCTTTTTCACAGGCATCCATCACCTCAACAGCATATCCATGGAGGCTACCATCCCAACAGAGGTTGTTCCAATAATTAGCATCAATTTTTAGATTTAGATCTAGTTGTTGTGCTTCTTTATAGAGAGATAAGGCTTTGATTAATTTACCTTCTTTAGCTAACTTCTCACCTTGTTTGACAAGACCGGGAGCTACTGCTGCTTTGTTAACTGAATCTTGACATGAGCTTAAGCTTTCTAAAGCTTGAAAATTCTCCACAAAGTAATTTTCAAGCAACTTACAGCCCCTAGCTAGCATCTCATCTAAATCTTCAACGGCCCAGAGTCTGGCCGTATGGTCCGATGATGCCGTAGCGAGGGTTTTACCATCGGGGCTAAAGCTTACACTATTTACCGAGTCTTGATGTCCTTTCAACAGAGCTAATTGATTTCCTTCTAAATCCCAAACTCTGACCGTTTTGTCGTCTGATGCCGTAGCGAGGGTTTTACCATTGGGGCTAAAGCTTACACTATTTACCGAGTCTTGATGTCCTTTCAACAGAGCTAATTGATTTCCTTCTAAATCCCAGACTCTGACCGTTTTGTCCCATGATGCCGTAGCCAGCCTCTGACCATCGGGGCTAAAGCTTACACTATTTACCGAGTCTTGATGTCCTTTCAACAGAGCTAATTGATTTCCTTCTAAATCCCAGACTCTGACCGTTTTGTCCCATGATGCCGTAGCCAGCCTCTGACCATCGGGG
>NZ_JAAHIE010000138.1:0-15252 GCF_010671945.1 Moorena sp. SIO4E2 | reverse complement strand
GAATTAGTCTGTTATCCCTGCTACTCTCCCTAATGTTGCTGGGAAAATCCCTAACGTTTAAGACCACTGTCATTGGTAATGCTAACCAATACTTAGCGATTTTAAAGACAATAACTCTAATTTTTTTAATATCCCTACTCCGTAAGCTATCAGCTATCAGCTATCAGTTATCAGCTATCAGTTATTATTTATCAGTTATCAGTTATCAGCTATCAGTTATCAGTTATCAGTTATCAGCTATCAGTTATTATTTATCAGTTATCAGCTATCAGTTATCAGTTATCAGCTATCAGTTATCAGGTTTCAGCTTTCAGCTTATGGGTTAGGTCACAGGCTAGAAGCCTGTGCCACGCTACTTGAGGTGATTTTGAATAAAACAGGTAAGCATTCGTTTGATCAGAGTTACGGAAAGCTGACCGCTGACCCCTGACGGCTGACCGCTGACCGCTTACTATTAAATTATCCCAAATGAAGTTTATTTTAAGCATTAGGCTGACCACTGACCGCTGACCGCTGACCACTGACCGCTGACCACTGACCGCTGACCGCTGACTACTGAATGCTGAGGTTTATTTTAAGCATTAGGCTGACCACTGACCGCTGACCGCTGACCGCTGACGGCTTTATTAATTGTTGCTAAAATATCTTCGTCTAAATACGGTTTAGTCAAATAAGCTATAGCTCCGAGTTCGGTAGCAAGTTTTTTGTATTTATCCTGACTACGGGAGGTGAGCATAATAATAGGAATATCAGCTAAAGCTGGCTCTTGATGACTAAGACTCAAAAACTCAAGACCGTTTAACCGTGGCATTTCTAAATCACAGATAATCAGATCAATACCACTACTTCTGCGCAATAGTTCTATAGCCTCCCAACCATCTTTAGCTTGCACCACATGGTTACCATTTCGTTCTAGAATTAGGCTTAAATTTTGTCGCTCAGTAATGGAATCATCGACAACTAAAAAGGTTTTAGAAAGCTTGGCAGGTTGAAGGTTGGCAGGTTGAAGGTTGGCAGGTTGAAGGTTAGCAGGTTGAAGGTTAGCAGGTTGAAGGTTAGCAGGTTGAAGGTTAGCAGGTTGAAGGTTAGCAGGTTGAAGGTTAGCAGGTTGAAGGTTGGCAGGTTGAAGGTTGGCAGGTTGTTCGCCTTTGGCGTTCGAGAAGGGTAGGTTAGCTGGTTGAAGGTTATCAGGTTGTCTATGATCAGGTTGAAGCTTGTCTGGAAAACCTTGGCCAAAAGGCCACGCTTCGCGAACAACGTTCAACCTGCTAACCTTCAACTCTTCAGAACCTTGGCCAATAGGCCACGCTTCGCGAACAACCTTCAACCTGCTAACCTTCAACTCTTCAGAACCTTGGCCAATAGGCCACGCTTCGCGAACAACCTTCAACCTCCCAACTTTCAACTCTTGATAACTGCCAACCTTCAACAAGGATGGCTGAGATTGAGGGAGCTGCTGTACATAGTTAAGTAACCCTATACCGTCAATTACCAGGGTCAAGCGACCATCGGCCAAGATACTGCAACCATAAACATAGGGAGGATATGCGATCGCATTAGACAGCTGCTTGATCACCAGTTCTTGCTCTTCGAGTACTTGTTCCACTTCTAGTCCTACCCATCCGTCACCGCTAGCCATCAATAGGATCGGATTAATCTCTTGGGGTTTAGTGAGCAAGGGATTCCAAGCTGGTAGTGTCGATACCTGTTGGGATGAGTATTCCAGTAAGCATGAGAGTTGGTAAACGGGAGTGCTATACTCATTCCCCCTGTGATGCCAATTCAGGATTTTTTGATCATTCACCATCTGGATGTGCTCAGAT
Source organism: Moorena sp. SIO4E2 (assembly GCF_010671945.1). Classification (NCBI taxonomy): domain Bacteria; kingdom Bacillati; phylum Cyanobacteriota; class Cyanophyceae; order Coleofasciculales; family Coleofasciculaceae; genus Moorena; species Moorena sp. SIO4E2. Next base: position 13,429 of record NZ_JAAHIE010000138.1, on the reverse strand, counting down.
GCTGGCAACACTATCTGTTCAATGTCATTACCCACAAACCCATACACTCCCTGACTAGCTTGAACCACTAGCACCCTGGCATTTCTGAGGGCCTCTTGGATCTGCAAGCAAAAGGTTGTGCCAAGACCCTGCTGGAAGCGAACCTTTACCCGACCGTTAATCCGTTGCAGTTGGGAGCGCACCACATCTAGGCCAATACCTCGTCCAGAAAGTTCGTTAATTTGAGAAACAGTGGAAAATCCTGGCTGACAAAGTAAGTCTAATAGCTGATTTGGCTCCGGTGATTCGCCCAGGGCTTCCAAGTGCTCAACACTGAGCAGGTTGGTTTCCACGGCACGATTATAAATCTTTTCCAAGTCCAGTCCCTGACCATCATCTGTGACTTCAATGATGGTGCGATTTCCTTGATAGAAGGCACGAATTTCAATCTTACCGATAGCAGGTTTACCCCTTTGTTGGCGAACCTCGGAAGATTCAATACCATGGTCGAAACCATTGCGGACTAGATGCAGTAAAGCATCATAGAGATAATCAGCAATGGTTTTATCAACTAGGACATTACTAACACTGAGGGTCAATTCCGCTGACTTGTGATGGACATTAGACAACTGCTGCACCATGGAGGGAAAGGATTTAAGCAGATGTTCCAGAGGTATAGTCCGAGCCGATTGAAGAGTATCCCTCAGCTGAGTTGATAGACGCTGTTCTCGTTCCACACTAGCAGCAGCCGTAGTGGCTAACAAGCTCAGGTCTTCTGTAGCTTGAGTCAGTTGCAGGGTTTCTTCCCATGCCGAATCCCAGAGCTTAGAAATTTGCTGATTAGAGGAATGCTTCTTGAGCTGAGTGCGCAGTTGAGTCAGGGTGTGGCGGTGTTGCTTGAGCCAATTGGAGAGTTTTTCAACTACCCCTTGACAGTTTTCATCCTGCCATCCTAACTGGTTTTGGTTAATCAGTAGTTCCCCAACTAGGTGAGATAGATGTTTAAGACTGTCTAAATCAACGCGCACTGTGGCCGATGTCTTGATCGAGCCCTCTGCTAATGAAGGCACACCAGCCTCTCCAGACTCCCGATCGGGAGGAGACATTGATATTTGGTTTACTTCTTTTCCTGATTCAGAGTTAACCGCTAACTCCGACTCTTGCTTAGAGTCAGTCTGAGCTTGGTTAAGATTGTCTGTTGCTACGGTTTCTGAAGATTCATCCAGAAATATAGTATCTGGAAATATACTATCTGGAAGTATACTATCTCCCTCAAGAGATTCCTCTTCAGGAAACACTTGATTAGTTTGCTGTTGCGCGAGAGGAATATTACCAAAGGTTTCCTCAAGTAATTCATCAAGGGCTGTTGCCGATTTAAGGTTAGCAGGTTGAAGGTTAGCAGGTTGAAGGTTAGTGTTGGTTGAAGGTTGAAGGTTAGTGTTGGTTGAAGGTTGAAGGTTAGTGTTGGTTGAAGGTTGAAGGTTAGTGTTGGTTGAAGGTTGAAGATTAGTGTTGGTTGAAGGTTGAAGGTTAGTGTTGGTTGAAGGTTGAAGTTTGTCTGGAAAACCTTCAACGTTCCAACCTTCAACATTTAACGATTGTGAACCTTCAACCTTCAACGATTGTGAACCTTCAACCTTCAACGATTGTGAACCTTCAACCTTCAACGATTGTGAACCTTCAACCTTCCAACCTTGGCCTTTTGGCCACGCTTCGCGAACAACCTGTAACTCTTCTTGTGATCCAGCTAATTGTTGAAGGCCTCGGCTGGGGTTTCCTCCACGAGTGCGATCGCCTCCTAAGACAGCAGTATGAGCTTCCTGGAAATTCGTTAAGGCAATCTTGGCAATTTCCATCACCTGTTCAGGGTAAGCGTCAAGGGCTTTGAGGGTGTTTTCGGCAATAGCTTTAAACCCTGGTAAGCTCAAGGATTCCCCCAACCCTACAAATATTTCACCTTGTTCTCGCAAGGTCTCAGCAATCTCTATCAACGTAGCCTTATCATAATCGGGGGTTGAAGGTTGAAGGTTAGTTTCGGTTGAAGGTTGAAGGTTAGTTTCGGTTGAAGGTTGAAGGTTAGTTTCGGTTGAAGGTTCAAGGTTAGTTTCGGTTGAAGGTTCAAGGTTAGTTTCGGTTGAAGGTTCAAGGTTGTCTGGAAAACTTTCAACATGCAACCTGCCAACCTGTAACCCTTGAGAACTTTCAACATGCAACCTGCCAACCTGTAACCCTTGAGAACTTTCAACATGCAACCTGTCAACCTGTGACCCTTGAGAACTTTCAACATCCAACCTGCCAACCTGTAACCCTTCAGAACTTTCAACATCCAACCTGCCAACCTGTAACCCTTCAGAACTTCCAACCTTCAACAAGGAAGCTAGGTGATCAATGCGTTGCTTGACTCCTACTTCAAAGATAGATTGGACAATATCAAACCCAAGTTCTGCTGATGTGGGTAGAGAGGCTTGATAGTCAAAGCAATCTCCTAATTTAGCTTGCAGTTTAGCAAACACCCCTGCAGCTCGGTTGATAATCTCAGTATTCTTGCTCAACTCCCCGGTCATTTCAGCGGTCAGTGCCATCCTCAGGCACTGATATCCTTCAAACAGTAGTGTTTCTAGCTCTGTATCAATGGTTGCCTCAGGGGCTAACATTGCCCGGAAGACATCTTCGAGATAATGTGCTACACTCTTTATGGTGTCTTGCCGGACATTAGCAGCTGCGCCTTTCAGGGTATGAGTGGCTCGCATTAAGTCATAAAGTTGGTTTTTTGGCTTGTTCGGTGTCAAAGCCAGCAAATTTTGTTCAATAACTTGCAGCAAGTCCTGGGCTTCGCCTAGAAAGTATTGATAGGTTTCTGGATCAATAGTTGACATTTTTTTAGGGAGTAGGGGATCGGGAGTCGGGAGTCGGGAATCGGGAGTCGGGAGTCGGGGTAAAAAACTTGAATTTACCTTATAGTTGCTGGTGGCGAAAACCACGCCAGTAGCTGATCAGGCTTTTAACACTCCCCGCGCCGCCGCCCCACACTCCTCACACTCCCGACACTCCCCACCCGTAGCACTATAACTAGTTCACGGTAAACCGCTCAACAGCTGCCTGTAGATTTTTGATGGTGGTGAGGGATTCCTTGAAGGACTCCCAAAGCTCGGTAGAGTCTTCAGAAGTATTGGTGGATATGGTGGCAACTTCTTTCATGGTTTGGGTGACCGATTGTGATTGTTCCAGTTGGGCTAGGGTTGCCTGGGTAATGCCTGCAACTAACTGGCTAATCTCACCAGTAGCTGATGCGATCGCATTTAGATTGCCCTTGCTTTCTTCTACCAATTCCGTGCCAGTATTAACCTGAGCGATCGCCACTTCGGTCACTTTAATCACCTCTCGGGTCTGAGTGCGGATTTCAGCAACTAAATTAGAAATTTCCGTAGTTGCCTTGGCCGACTGTCGAGCTAAGGAGCGCACCTCATCAGCTACTACCGCAAATCCTTTACCATACTCCCCAGCCCTGGTGGCTTCGAGAGCAGCATTGAGGGAGAGTAGCTGGGTTTGGGTGGCAAAATCACTAATCAAATTCAATACCCGGTCAACATTTTGGGAGTATTGACTTAACTGTCTAATTTGGTGGCTGGCTTCCTCCACACTGTCCCGAATTCCTAGAATTCCCTCCACTGTGCGGTTCATAGCTGTCTCCCCCGATGCTACTTTTTGGTTTGCCTCTTGCACAGCTCGGTCGATGGATTGGGCGCTAGCGGTTACGGCTTGGGTAGAGTTAACCATGCTCTGGATTTGATCAATCCCTTGGGTCAACTCCTGACACTGATGCTGGGCTTCTTGGGAAACTTTAGTAATTGCTGCTTCACTCTGTGTAGCAGTTTCAGCGACTTTGACAGAAGCTGAGAGTACCTGGATCACAATTTCCCGTAAACTCTGGATGGTGTTGTTGTAAGCATCTGCAATAGTCCCAAGTTCATCATTGGTAATCGGAGCTCTAACGGTCAAGTCACCGTCTAGAGCAGGTCGGACAGCTGTAAGCAAATCAATAGCACGCTGTTGGAATAATTCCCTAGCCTCCTTTTCCTGTGATGCTAATTCTGCTAGTTTTTGGGATTGCGTCCGCAATTGTTCCAAATACTCAGCTCGCTGCAAGGGTATACTGATCTGAGCCGCAATCTGAACCATCCAATTAATCTCTTCCCCTTGCCAATCCCTAGGCTCAGAATTTTGATAAGCAGCCAGTAAACCCCACAGCTTATCCCCTTGGAAAATTGGCACAATAGTATAGGCTCTGGCCTGATATCGCTCTAGCTGCTCGATATAACAACTTGAAAAATCCCCTTCGTAGATATCACTAACCACCCAGAAGGGTTTGTCTTGGCTAGAGAGATTGCCTTGGATGGTTTGCAGATAGGTATCTCGGATGGTTGGGGCTTGCTGGCTAAACTGCTCAGGGGTATTTCCAGCCACCGTTTTCACGATACATTCACTAATATTTTTGTTGATGAGGGGATTATTAGTCTGTTCCTGGATTAGAGAGCTCCAGCCACTAGCCACCGACTCAGCAACAAAGGAGCCACTCCAATCAGAATTGAAGCGATATATCGTAACACGGTCAACCCCTAAGAGTTTACGAACTTCGTTGGTGGTAACATTAAAAATAGTGCGTAGGTCTTGGGATTGTTGAATTTTATCCGTGACCTTAGTCAATACTCTTTCCCGTTCTGCTGCTTGATGTAATTCCTCAGACTTTAACCGTTGTGCCTCCAGTAGCTCAGAGTGTTGCAATGCTACTTCTAACTCAGCTGCAATCTCTAGCATCCAGCTAACCTCTGACTGCTTCCATTGCCTGAGATCAGAGTTTTGATAGGTAGCCAATAATCCCCAGAGTTTTTCATTCTGGTAAATAGCTACAATCACATAAGCTCTGACCTGATAACTTTCTAGCACTTGAAGATAACAAGGGGTGAAATCCTGATTGTAGATATCCTCCACCACCCGGTAGGTTTCCCCCCTACTATAGGAACCCCCCTGGGTTTCTTGAAGATAAGTATCGACCTGATTAATTGGTTGAGTAGCCAATTGTTGGATGCTGCATGCGCTGATATCAGCCCTTAGGGTTGGACTATGAGTCTGGCTCTGAAGCAAAGAAATCCAGCCTCCAGCCACAGACTCTGCTACAAATTCACCACTCCAATCGGGATTAAAGCGATAGATAACGGCTCGGTCAGTGTTGAGCAGCTGTCGCACTTCTTGAGTAGTGGTCTGGAAAATAGTCTTGATATCCAGAGAACGGCGGATTTTGTTAATGACTTTCGCCACAGTTGCCTCCCGCGCCTGCTGCTGTTGCAACTGAGTGCGTAACTCGTGGGTAGTTAGGTGAAGGGATAGTTCTGTGGCAATAGTTTGAAAGGAATTAATCTGTTGTGGAGTCCAGGATGGAACCGACCTGTCTTGGTTTGTCTGTACCAGGCATTGCTGCAGGACCAACAAACCCCAAGCTTTCCCCGATACGGGCAAGCATAAGCTGAGACTCGATTGAACTTGAAATTTATCCAGCAGCTGGAGTTGGTAGGGAGTGACCGAATCATTGCTGACGTGATCGATAATTACCCTTGACTGCTGCAAATACTCTGTGGACAAGTCAGCCCCAAAAGCAGTAGCATCTAGGGTTTCCCCGACCGCAGGAGTCCACCCCCGTTCTACGGCTTCTGCCAAAACTATTCCGGTGCGAGCAGAATTGAAGCGATAAATTAACACCCGCTCGGCAAGGCTTAGATGTTGAACCCCATTGACTGTATTGTTTAGTAAGGTTTCCCAGTCCCCAGCTTCACTCATTAATCTGCTCAGCTCTAACAATTTTTCATGCTGGGCTTGGAACTGTTGTTGGAGTGCCTCTTCGTAGCTAAGCTTCAATTGCTGAATTTCCAGATTCACCCCTGCCGTAAACTGCTCAACCTCCTGACCAAAGGATTCAAATTGCTCCAAATTTTTTTTCAGGTCTAACTTATCTACCCTTCGGCGTTGCTCTAGATCAGTTTTTAGCCTGTCTAGGTTAACCTTAAATCCCTCTAGGTTAGGGCGAGCAGAGTTAAAAAATTGCGGAGTATTCTCCTTGAGGAGATTGTGATTTTCTAATAGCAGTTCTGAATCATTATCATCCCATTGTGCTTCTGACATCTGTCTAGAGTCGTAAATTTTACTTATACTTCATACTTTATATCAACTGCTGCTTGGACAATTCGTTGGGCATCTAAGATAATACTACTAGCTTCGGGAAGATAGGCTTTGACAAAGTGTCCAAATCTGAGGGGCAATAATCGATCAGGGGGTTGTAAGTTTTCCCAATGGTGCTGTTCTATTTCTTCCACTTGTGAAACCACCAGTCCCAGCAGTTTGCTGTTGACTTGAAGTACAATCACCATGATTTTTGTCCTGGAGATGTACTTGGGTTGCCAAACAGCAGGAAATCCTAGCAGATAGTTTAGATCTAACAACCACAGCATTTCACTACGCCAGTTGTAAATCCCAATCACACTATCGGCAGTATGGGGAATTGGCAAAATTTCAGCAACCGACACATTCAGAATTGCTTGGATGTAGTTTACCTGTAACAAAGCCCCATTGCCAGACCCTACCTGGAAGCGCAAAAATTTCTCCTGGGGGGGAAGTTGGGCATCAACACTGACCTTAACGGAGGTAGCCAGAGGTAATTGAGCTTGATTCCCCTGGAAATTATGTTCATTTTTCTGCCAGGAGACAGGATAATGAACTTGATTAGTTCTCACCGTTGAGCCTGACTCTAGCCAAGTAGATAAGTCGAGCACCACCGGAATGCTTTCTAGTTTAATTTGTTTGCGCCATGCTGGTTGTTTCTCGGTTAGGCTACGCCCCAAAATTTTGACGGTATCAATTGAGTTTGGTTTTAGCTTGCTGATTGTGTGGTAGATAAATCTTACCACGGCTCCTGGCTTAGGAGCGGGGTCTGCTTCCAGTAAAACCAATAAACAGCTATCGTATAGTTTAACTTTAGCTATAATACCTTCGTGCTGAAGTTTATGATTCAGCATGGCAGCGATGACTTTTGGGTTTCCTTGTTTAGCTAATTGTAAAATTTTGCTTGTCTTGGAAATCTGCTCTTTGCTCATCACACCAAGTTACTATCGAAATGATCAAAAATTTATGATAAATACAATTACTTGGTATTTAATCGCTTGATTTGTAATAATTTTTAATTTTGGTTAGAGTGAATGCTCACGTTTTTAGAATTGCGTGAATTTATGGGCCAATGAAAACCAGGGTTGAATCTACCTTTAATAGCTTGAGTTCTAAGCTAGTACGCTACGGTCACGAAAAATTTACTGGCCGACTGGATCTGAAGGTGTCAACTGCTCAGCAATGGAGCCTCTACTTGAGCTATGGGCGTTTGGTATGGGCATCTGGCAGTGTTCATCCCACTAGGCGTTGGCGTCGGCAGATAATCTATCATTGTCCTGAGGTTAATCCTAATCGGATTGCCCTGAAAAAGATAGAGCCAGGGTCCTGTTGGGACTACCAGTTGATGGTGCTGTTAGCACGGAAGCGAATGATCAACCCTCAACAGACGGTGGTTGTAATTCAAGGCATTGTGGCAGAAATATTGTTTGATATCCTCCAGAGCCTAACCTTAGTTTCTCCGGACCAAACCCTTATTCAACCCAGTAATGGTTCTGTGTCCTCAAACGCGATTGAAACTAGGGTAAAGAAGCCTGACAATTTCTTGCTCAATGCCCAGTTGGGAATACGTCCCTCTATGCAGGGGATTTTGCCACAAACGTGGATGTTAGAGCTAGAACCAACTATCAAGCAAGTTCAACAGGTCTGGCAGCAGTGGTCAGAAATGGGTTGGGAGGGTGTTTCTCCTGACTATGCACCGGTGCTGTTGCAAAAGTCGGTTTTGCAACAGCAAACCTCAGTGGCTACCTACAAAAATCTGGTAACGTTAATCAACGGTAAGCGCACCCTGCGAGATATAGCAGCCCTGCTCAAACGAGATCTGTTACTGCTGATGCGATCGCTTTATCCTTATATTAAGAAACAACTGATTGAACTAGTAGAAGTGCCTGACTTGAGCGCTCCCAAATTTGTAGATATCCCCGCCAAGGCAGGCATTAGTAGCCAAAAATCCCAAACCCCAAAATCCCAAACCCCAAAATCCCAAACCCCAAAATCCCAAACCCCAAAATCCCAGAAGAAGTCTGATCAGGCATTAATAGTCTGTATTGATGATCACCCCCAAACCTGTAAAATTATGAAGGAAGTGATTCAATCAGCAGGTTATCGATTTTTAGGAATCCAAGACTCTATCCAAGCTCTACCTTTGCTACTCAAGCATAAGCCAGATTTAATATTCTTGGATTTGGTGATGCCGATTGTTAATGGCTACGAAATGTGCGCCCAGATCCGCCGGGTGTCAATGTTTGCCAATACACCAGTGATTATTCTGACTGCTAAAGATGGTATTGTAGACCGGGTAAGAGCCAGAATCGTTGGGGCCACTGATTTCCTTAGCAAACCAATCGACAATCAAAAAGTAGTGGCAACGGTGCGCAAGTATCATACAACCTCGCCTTGCAAGACCGATCCAGTTTAAAAAGAGAAGAGTCCGTAAGTGAAGGAAGAGTCTGGAGGTGGGGGGAATCCAGAATTGTCCTAGGTTAACACTTAACGGTCAACGGTTAACAGTCAACAAACCCTAACTATTGAATCAGCTCCTCTAGGGTACACAGCAGTTCTTCTGGAGTCACTGGTTTAGCTAAGTAGGCATCAGCCCCCAGCATCTTTCCCCAAATTTTGTCCACCTCAGTACCTTTGGTGGAGCAAATCACCACAGGAATCTGGCTAGTGTGAGGATTAACTTTCAGGGCTCGACAAAACTCAAAACCACTTTGACCAGGCAAAATTACATCTAAAACCACTAAATCCGGCCTCTGATGAGATAATTTTTCCCGAGCCTCTTCTACACTAGCCACGCCAGTAACCCCCAAACCCGCTTGTTGCAAACAGCGAGTTAGGTACTGTCTTTCTGTTACGCTATCTTCAACCACCAAAACAGTTTTCATAGATTAAAGTATAGCACCTTATACATAAAATTTGTTAATGGCAAGGGCAAAATTGCTGATAAAATCATGGTTTTTATCTAGCGCTATTCTTTTCCATCAGGGTGAACTCAGCTCTTCCACCCAAGGGGGTTATATCAAATCCCTGGTGACCAGAGCACGGGGAGCAAGGGAGCTTCCAAAGCAGGGGAGCTTCCAAAGCAGGGGAGATTCCGAGTTTCGGAGCTTCGGAGTAGGGAGTAGGAAATAAGGAATCGGGAAGACAGGACTAAATTAAAAGATTTTTCAAGGTCAGCAATCAAGAATTTTAAAGACTTAAAAATTAAGTTGGCCACAAGGTATATATCATCTAGCAAAAAAGTGTTATTTTTTTACTAAACTATTTCCTAGAATACAAATACTCAATCATAGGAGAGTTGCTTATGGGGAATTCAGGTAACAAAAAAAAATTATACTCTGTGAAGCTAGGATCCTAAATCTCAGTAGAAACTTGACTGTAGAGACTTGACTGTAGAGACCTCACAATATTATCACAAACTCAGCCTAACCTTGAGAAGGCTGAGTCAAGAAGGCTTCTTGGGCTGTTTACATAGCAGTAACACACAGGAGAGTTTTTTCAGTCAACCGGCTCGGGTTCCAAAAATCGGATTCATAAAATGCTCAGCTAGGGCTGATAAGTACATAGAGAGTTCAAAACAGTACTAGTCATGATAGTGAACCACCATTACCAACTTCCCCACTGGTCAATGACCCAAAGCCAGCCTCTGAGTTATCTAGGCTTGGTAGAACAACTACGGGTAAGCAATCGAGAGGATTAACAATGGTGGTTAATGTATCAGGGTGCATCCAGCCTATCAGCAGTCATACCAGCTACTGGGAGTTTAATTGGTTAGTTAAAAGTCAGTTAAAATTCACCCATGTAGACTCTCGTATCCTGGTTTGCGACCGCTCCATTGGTGTTGCTCAACTATGGCAGCCAAAGGCAGGGCAGCTGGGGAAAAAGACTCCTGTGGATCAAATCCTAAGAAACCTAATTGAAGCAGTATCCCGCTACCCAGACCGAAGTCCTGAGCGGCAGAAAGCCTTGAATCGTCTCCTGAGCGTTATTCAAAATCTACCTGGCATTTACAAATCTTCCCACGTAGACTATCTAGAGGCGTTAAATCGAACCTGGGAATGGGTCATCCGCAATCTGTACCAGTTTGAGCCAAGTTCAACCTCCGTTGAAAAAAGCTTAGTTACCTGGATCAACGGATATTTACGCTGGCGCATCCGAGATTTATATATCTCAGATAGTAAATATCCAAGGATTAGCACTAATCAACCGATCGGTAACAGTGACGAGGATTCAAGGACTCTAGAAGACCGGTTGCCAGACCCTAGACCTTCCTTGAGTAGACTGGATGATTACATTGAAGCAATCCAGACAGCTGAACGCCAGCGTCTAAGTCAAGGGATTCTCGAAGAAATTAAAAACGATCCAGATGGGAAACTAATCGGTTGTCATCCCCGCAAATATCCCAAATGTAATTGTCAGTTATTAGCAATGCGGTTGCTAGTACAAGAACCACCCCAGAGAATTGCTGACATTGCTAGAGAATTTAACGCTAACCAACAAACTCTCTACTCTCACTGGAAGAAAAAATGCCTGCCGAAGCTGCAAGATATTGGTAAAACGTTTGGATATCAACCATGACTATTACAGAATCAACTAACATTAAGGTTTCTATTAGCCCATACGCTCATAGTTATGCAGCACAGTTTGCTGCTGAACAAGCCACCCCTAGGAAGGGAAAACACGTCTATCTCAATACTTTAGCAGTTTATGCTGTTAAAAACTATCTTAAATGGCTCAAGATTCCAACTAATCTTGCTCAAAGTGATTGTTGGAATCCGGGTTTAAGAGTATTGTTTGATGTAGCTGATCTGGTTTTGCCCAACATTGGTAAATTGGAATGTCGTCCAGTGCTACCAGGTCAGTCAGCCTTGAACGTGCCACTAGAAGTGACCGAAGACCGGATTGGTTATGTGGCAGTGCAGTTCAGTGAGCAATTAGACCAGGTAGAGTTATTGGGATTTGCTCCGTATCATGCGATCGCTAAATCCCTAGACCCTTTACCCCTAGAAAAGCTTGAATCTCTCGATACACTAATTGACAAGATTGATTGGATTAAGAAATCGGTGAGGGTAACCCAATGGTTTGAAGAAATATTTCAGGCAGATTGGCAACCACCACCATCACTTTTACCTGAGTATAGGTACAGGTCTAGTTTCAAAACGGTTACTGCCTTCAGAGGATCGGAGTTAGGTATCAAGCGGCGCTCCAAGCAAGAAGCGAGCATACAGGCTTTAAGAGGTAATGACAGATCAACAATGCGAGCCAAGCTAATGGACTTAGCTGGTCAAGGGGTAGTCCTGCTGCTGCAAGTGAATTTCCAACCTCCTGATACTGAAGATATTGATATTTTTATGCGGCTATATCCTGCGGGTGATTCAATGTATTTACCACCAGATTTGCAGGTAAATTTACTCGATGAATCGGGAAATTCTTGTATGAAAGCTCAAGCTGGAAAAACTAACGACAAGATCCAAATTGATTTCAGTTGCCAACCAGAGGAACGATTCAGTGTCAGATTAAAATTGGGAGATATAAGTATCACGGAAAAATTTATAATTTAGGTAAGCTATCAGCTATCAGCTATCAGCTATCAGCTAATGCGCTACGCGCACGCTTGGCCAAAGGCCACGCTGCTTGAGGTGCGAACAGCTATCAGCTATCAGCTAATGCGCTACAGATGGTGCTACTTGAGGTGATGCGCGAATATCTCTGTTCTGTCACTGATCGGAGTTGTAAAATCAAGAGGAAAACCCACCCCACGGTCGAGGTGGGGTGTGGCCTTATTTAATTAATTGGGCAAATGTTCACGCTTTCTCATCTAGGGAGTTAACCGTTAATGCTGTGGCCATCAACTCTTCTAATTGTTCAAGAGTTAAGGCTTGAATTCTGACGGATATCTCGACAGGAATCTCGGAAAATCGCAGTTTAAGGATGCGCTCTAAACTGCCTCGACGTTCTTGTTCAATCCCTTGTTGGATGCCTTGAGCAAGACCCTCTTGTAAAATCTCTTGATACCAGAGGTGCGACCCGTGGCGAATTTAATTCTTAATGCGGAAAGCGCACCTAAGTGATTCTCGTAATACTGTCATATCCCACCTCATGATTTGTTGAATTAAGGGTATCTCTAACACAAAGCTAGCAAAGAAAGCTAAGAGGAGATCTCCCAAGTTTTTTGATACTGAATTTTGCCCCCCTAGCCCCCCAACTTTGGGGGGAACAAGAGTCAATTTGCTTCTAAAAGTCCCCCGAGCGAGGGATTGCTCGCTCGGGGGACCAACGGGGGCTTGGATGTAGCAAATGAGACTTCTCAGACAACCTCTAAGAGCGGTTCTAGTTGATTTAAGGTTTGATCCGCTCGTAACGCCTGCACCGCTGAGCGCAATTTTGATTCGCTACCACCTCCAAATAAGATTGGGACAAATGGGAATAGGGGAGGTAATGGTTGTTCTAATACTAATTCAGCCTCTACTTCCCACAGATTAATTACCCGATAATCTTGACGCGCCTTTAATCCCATGAATTCCTTGTCGTAGCAATTTTCAATGGTGACTGTGCCTGGGGGCGGCAAGATATTAATTAATACTGGATTTGCGGATAGGTTGTATTTTTCCTCAGCTAAAGCCACATAATTGCGCATTCGCTGAGGCATGTTCTGGTCATAGCGTAGTTGTAATTCATTGAGAATCAGAAATTCGGAGTGTTCCGGGCTAGACGCTTTTACAATTACATCGCTTTCGCGACTAATCCATTGAAACTCAGCATCCAGTAACTGAGATGCTCGCACTTGGGGATTACCGGTTACCCATTGCACCCAAGCATTAGGAGCGAGACTAATTAAGCGTTTGCTACCAATATCTGCACGTTTTGCCATACAATACAATTGATCGAATCAAGATTAATTATTGAGTTACACGCACCCCAGTTTGCAGAGCTATTTCTGGGGTTCAAATAAAATTTGATTACTGAAGAGCTGGGCTTTTCAGAGGGAGCATGTCAACTTTGTAATTAGGTACATAGATCCCCCCTAACCCCCCTTAAAAAAGCTATGCGTTATAAACATATTTCTTTACAAAAAACTTGACAAATTTTAGGAATTATGAATGGGAAATAAATCTGGGGGGGCGACATGAGAGCTAAAAAGTAGACTGTATAAGCTTCATAGCTCTCATACCTCGTAAATAATTATCGAGCTTATGACGACTTAAACGCATCAAAGCATAAACTAATTCCCAACATTTAT
>NZ_JAAHIE010001379.1:0-1112 GCF_010671945.1 Moorena sp. SIO4E2 | reverse complement strand
TCTAAATAGATAATGAAAACCAATCCTGTGTCTTGATGCAAAGCGCGACTGGGGGCAACCCCCTTTGGCATCGCTGCATCCCTTGATCAGAAAACCAAAAATTCCTCGGATATCTTGACACTCTTCCGTGATCCGAAGTTCCCTGATAAGAAGTCTTGATGCAAAGTGCGACTGGGGGAAACCCCGGTATTAAGGCGCTGCATTGCTTTTTATATCAATCCTAGGTTTACATATAAACTAAAAATGCTAGAGCAGTATTGAAATAGTTTTTTTACTGTTGATTAAAAAAAACCTGGACTAAATCTTACTGAAACAGTATAGCCTGATTACCGCTGGGTTTGTTGATAAAGTCTCTGTTTCTAGACTCTACAAGAGCGCAAAGCATAAAAAAGGATTATAATTCAACTACTAATCACCAAGATTTTCTGATGGCTGACATCACACTAGGAGATTTAATTACATTGATTTTCCGAGAGATCACTGACACATTGGAAGAAACAAGTGATCGGGGTAGTGATCGCGGTGGTGAACCATTGAAGTTACAGGTCACTGATGTGGATGTTGAGATTCCTGCCAATCTACGGCTGCAAACTGACCCCCAGTCTTTACCAGAAAAGTCAAATAGAGTGATAGTTACAATGCCATCAGCTCGTGAAATAGAACCAGTTGGTAGTAATGGTCGTATCGGAATCACTATCACTACTGAAGACAAAAGCTAAAGGATAAACTATTGCATGTATAGCAGTTATCAATTGGGTGAGGTACCCCACCCTTGGAGTGACGCGGGAGTAGGGAAGTCAGAAGAGGGAACTTGGGATCGATGAGTAATGATGAGTCAGTAACAGAGGATAACCAAGAATGGCAGCTGGCAGAATTGGTGGATGCGATCGCATCGGAAATTGACTATGCGGAAGATACTCTCTCCCTCAAATCCTATGCTCGTGGTAAGTCTTTGGCTATCAAACAGCTAAACCTGGATTTGGAAGTAACAGTGCGCCGTGGTCAAGATCGAGAAATTTGGTTTCGGACGGTTGTTGATCCCAAGGAAAATGGTGGTACTGTTCTCAAATTGGATTTTACCCAAGTACTACAGAGTCAGTTGCATGGGGTAC
>NZ_JAAHIE010001378.1:0-1116 GCF_010671945.1 Moorena sp. SIO4E2 | reverse complement strand
GGCTACACTGATGTCGGAATTCTGGCCTATTCCGCTAAATACGCCTCCGCTTATTATGGTCCATTCCGGGATGCCCTAGATTCAGCTCCTAAATTTGGTGACAAAAAGACTTACCAAATGGATCCCGCTAACGCCCTTGAAGCCCTAAAAGAAATTGACTTGGATATTTCAGAAGGGGCAGATATGGTCATGGTTAAGCCAGCGTTAGCCTATATGGATGTTATCCACCGGGTTAGACAGCATACTAATTTACCCGTTGCTGCATACAACGTTAGTGGTGAGTACGCCATGATTAAAGCAGCCGGTCAGAATGGTTGGATTGATGAGAAAAAAGTCATGATGGAAACCCTGACTAGCATGAAGCGGGCTGGTGCTGACTTAATTTTGACCTATTTTGCCAAAGAAGTAGCTACAATCCTGCAGTAAGGCATTGAACCGTAGTTAGCGGTAAGCGGTCAGTTATCAGCGGTCAGTTATCAGCGGTCAGCGGTCAGCGGTCAGCCGTTGGCCTTTGGTTGATAGCTGATAGCTGTTCGCACCTCAAGCAGCGTGGCCATTCGCGTAGCGTGGCCAACGGCCAAGGCCAAGCGTGCGCGTAGCGCATTAGCTGATGGCTGATAGCTTGTAACTGAATGCTGATAGCTGAATGCTGATAGCTGAATGCTGATAGCTGACCGCTGATAGCTGAATGCTTACCTAGGCTGTAGTCTTTAGACTATAGGGAACAACACAAGCAAGCCTATAGTTGATAGTCTAGAGTCGAGAAAGGAAAAGTCGCTAGGTTACACATAATATGGTGGTGAAGCAAAATGAGCTAGAGCAATGCTATAGAGTTCTTGAACTGGAGCCTGGAGCATCACCGGAAGAAGTGAACCAGGCTTACAAGGATTTGGCATTTATTTGGCATCCCGATCGTGTTCCTGAGGATAATCCTCGCCTCAAGCAAAAAGCTGAAGAAAAACTTAAGTTACTCAATCAGGCACGAGAAAAATTGCGATCGCATCAGACCTTACCCACTGCTTCACAAAAGCAAGCTAGGGGCAGAACACAGTATCGGAATTATCGTAATCCAAATCCAAGACCAAAACCACCACCATCACCCCAGCCAAACCCACC
>NZ_JAAHIE010001377.1:0-1118 GCF_010671945.1 Moorena sp. SIO4E2 | reverse complement strand
CCCTGTTCCCTGTTCCCTAAAACCCAAAAAAATGTACCTCACCTAATTGAACACCGTTATAATTGCCATGCAGGAAACAGCAACAACACTGATTCATCAAGAAACTTCACTGTCTGAAATCCCGGTTAAGAGGGAGGATCGACCCAAGCCACTAATTCGGATTTTGCGGGAACCATTGCTGCATTTCCTGGTTTTGGGTGCCCTGCTGTTTGGGCTATATTTTTGGGTTGGTGGTCCTTCTATCACATCGGATTCTCCCAAGCACATTGAGGTGTCTGCTGGCACCATTGAGTCTTTGAAAACAACCTGGCAGCGGCAGTGGGGACGAGAGCCCTTGCCCCAAGAGCTGGAAAGCCTTGTGGATAAATACGTTCGCGATGAAGTACTGTATCAGGAAGCCCTGGCATTGGGGTTAGATCAAAACGACCTGATTGTGCGGCGACGGGTGGTTCAAAAGATGCAGTTCTTGGTCGAAGATGTGTCGGCTCTGCAGGAACCCTCCGATGAAGTGTTGGAAGCCTATTTAGGGGAGCATGCTGAGCGCTACGCGATACCGGGCAAGTTTAGCTTTGGACAGATTTACTTCAGCCGGGAAATGCGGCGCGATCGCACTGATGCGGAAGCCCGTGATCTTCTGAATCAGTTGCAAGCCAACCCCAACCTGGAACGGTTCCAGAAGCTAGGGGACCGCTCCATGTTGCCCATAACCTATAATCTAGCCTCAGCTGAGATCCTAAGCAACACCTTTGGTGGAAGCTTTGGTCAGGAGATGGCTGGGGTTACGGAAAACGGCTGGCAAGGCCCGTTCCATTCCGCTTATGGCAGTCATCTGGTTTACGTTAGCGACATTGAACCGGGTCATAACGCTACCTTAGCAGAGGTCAAAAGGGATGTCCGCCGGGACTGGATCAGAGACCAGCGCCAACAGCTGGACGAGCAGTTCTATCAACAGTTACGCGATCGCTACACGGTTTCCATTGACCAGGATGCTCTCAACCAAGCTATTCAGGAGGAGCAGGGATGAACAAAGAAAGGCAGAAGTCAGAAGTCAGAAGGCAGAAGTCAGAAGTCAGAGGGCAGAAGGCAGAAGTCAGAAGGCAGAAGGCAGAAGTCAGAGG
>NZ_JAAHIE010001376.1:0-1118 GCF_010671945.1 Moorena sp. SIO4E2 | reverse complement strand
TTAGCTGTGCCACGCCAGTAGGGTGGGTTAGGGGCGGCCAGGATTTTGAGGGATTACCAATCAATTTGTATCCGCACCGTAACCCACCATCTTCGATGTTTTGTACCAGATGCTGTAATTGCTGTTCTGGTTTGGATTGATCAGCAGCGCGATCGCATTATCTAGATAGGGAGTAGGGTGGGCAGTGCTTACCTTCGAGATTGTTAACTTTTAACTTGGTATGAAGATAGGGAGTAGGGTGGGCAGTGCTTACATTGGAGATTGTTAACTTTTAACTTGGTATGAAGCACTGCCCACCTGAGGATTAATTTTATTAAAAATCTAGTAGAGATGTAGTAGGGTGGGCAGTGCTTACCTTCGAGATTGTCAGCTTTTAAATTGGTATGAAGCACTGCCCACCCTACGATTCATTTTATTAAAAATCTAGTAGAGATGTAGGGTGGGCAGTGCTTACCTTCGAGATTGTCAGCTTTTAAATTGGTATGAAGCACTGCCCACCCTACGATTCATTTTAATTAATTTGCTGTTGGTGGGCAGTGCCTAGAAAAGCTATCCCAAGTTTTTAAATTGGTCTGATGCACTGCCCACCCTACGATTCATTTTAATTAATTTGCTGTTGGTGGGCAGTGCCGATTAAATCTACTCTAAGCTTTGTAATTGCTGGGAAGCACTGCCCACCCTACGATTTATTTGATTAAGTTACTGTTAGTGATATCTCCATATTTCGTAATAAAAAAAACTTCCTAAACCCCTTGACATTTTAATTAACTTATTGATAGATTAATAATCTCAGGAAAATTAATGAATAACTGGTCATGACGAAAAATCTTCCGCCTAACTCCGATGAAAATCAGAACCCTGAAAACCCTGGTCGGAAACCTAAGAAAGTCAAGCACATCTTGATCGGTTCTCCTGAACAAGTTCGGCATACTATTTATGCCATTTATGCTCTTAAATACGCCTATCCCGACGAGTGGAGCACTCCCGAACCTACCGAAAACCCTGGTGAGGTTATGACCACCTTGATTCGATATTTCTACGTAGACTAGGATAGGGTTTTGCCAGGGTTTGACGCCCTGGCGACCAGGAATTGTGGAGGTTATTTTTAAGCTATCAGC
>NZ_JAAHIE010001375.1:0-1118 GCF_010671945.1 Moorena sp. SIO4E2 | reverse complement strand
CCCTGTTCCCTGTTCCCTAAAACCCAAAAAAATGTACCTCACCTAATTGAACACCGTTATAATTGCCATGCAGGAAACAGCAACAACACTGATTCATCAAGAAACTTCACTGTCTGAAATCCCGGTTGAAAGGGAGGATCGACCAAAGCCACTAATTCGGATTTTGCGAGAACCATTGCTGCATTTCCTGGTTTTGGGTGCCCTGCTCTTTGGGCTATATTTTTGGGTTGGTGGTCCAACTATCACATCGGATTCTCCCAAGCAAATTGAGGTGTCTGCTGGCACCATTGAGTCTTTGAAAACAACCTGGCAGCGGCAGTGGGGACGAGAGCCCTTGCCCCAAGAGCTGGAAAGCCTTGTGGATAACTACGTTCGCGATGAAGTACTGTATCAGGAAGCCCTGGCATTGGGGTTAGATCAAAACGACCTGATTGTGCGGCGACGGGTGGTTCAAAAGATGCAGTTCTTGGTCGAAGATGTGTCGGCTCTGCGGGAACCCTCCGATGAAGCCTTGCAAGCCTATTTAGGGGAGCATGCCGATCGCTATACTATACCGGGCAAGTTTAGCTTTGCACAGATTTACTTTAGCCGGGAAATGCGGCGCGATCGCACTGATGCGGAAGCTCAGGATCTTCTGAATCAGTTGCAAGCCAACCCCAACTTGGAACGGTTCCGGAAGCTAGGGGACCGCTCCATGTTGCCCATAACCTATAATCTAGCCTCAGCTGAGACCCTAAGCAACACCTTTGGTGGAAGCTTTGCCCAGGAGATGGCTGGGGTAACTGAAAAGGGCTGGCAAGGCCCGTTCCATTCCGCTTATGGCAGTCATCTGGTTTACGTTAGCGACATTGAACCGGGTCATAACGCTACCTTAGCAGAGGTCAAAAGGGATGTCCGCCGGGACTGGATGAGAGACCAGCGCCAACAGCTGGACGAGCAGTTCTATCAACAGTTACGCGATCGCTACACGGTTTCCATAGACCAGGATGCCCTCAACCAAGCTATTCAGGAGGAGCAGGGATGAACAAAGAAAGGCAGAAGTCAGAAGTCAGAAGGCAGAAGTCAGAAGTCAGAGGGCAGAAGGCAGAAGTCAGAAGGCAGAAGGCAGAAGTCAGAGG
>NZ_JAAHIE010001374.1:0-1120 GCF_010671945.1 Moorena sp. SIO4E2 | reverse complement strand
TCAATGAATTCTATTTTTTCACTAATTCAACAGTTATTGATCAATTGGCTACTAATCTTAATAACTGGATCGGTAACCCTTAGTGCTCTAAGCTATGTGGGTGAGTTAATCAGCGCAATTTACCGGTAGATGTCCGGATCTCAGGCTCTCAACTGTTGGCACGAGTGCAAGCACAAGCAGAAGCGATCGCAAGCACTGGCTTCAGCTTAATAGTCGGTACCTTTAACTGGTTTGTAGACTTAATCCTAACTTTACTCATCTGATTTTAGCTCTCTTCTGTCATTCTAGGCAGAAGAGAGCTAATAAGTTCACAAATATAGCAGTCGAAGTAAAGATTAAGACATATTTCTGTTCCCTATTCCCTATTCCCTGTTCCCTTTAAACGAAAATACTATCTCGTCAACTATACTTCTGTTGCTATAACTTCACAATCCCAGAGCCGAGCGAGTTGCAGGTCCAACGATTCCATCTACTGTTAAATCCTTTAGCTTCTGGAATTCCTTAACAGCTTCCTTAGTAGCGGGACCAAAAACGCCATCTACTTCGACAGTAATAGTTGCTTTAACTAAAGCTTCCTGAAGTTCGCGAACATCATCACCTTCGAGATAAGGTTTAGTCAGGCTGAGTCTTCTCTCTGGAAGAGATTCGTTAGTTTTTCCAAAGCCAACTATGGGGGCTTGATTCAGTCGCGCTTCAGTATTTGGTCCGAAAATCCCATCTTCAGCAATGGGTTTGTCCGGATTATATTGGTTCCAGAGTCGCTGAAACGCTTTTATAGCAAGAC
The DNA here is from genome assembly GCF_010671945.1 of Moorena sp. SIO4E2. Lineage (NCBI taxonomy): Bacteria > Bacillati > Cyanobacteriota > Cyanophyceae > Coleofasciculales > Coleofasciculaceae > Moorena > Moorena sp. SIO4E2. The sequence goes on along the minus strand of NZ_JAAHIE010001374.1, from coordinate 336 downwards.
GACCTAGGTCTCGTCTTGCTCTGCGCGTATAGTTAAAGTGAGGCTCGTCTCCAGGTCCAAACCACTTCCACCCTTCCCGCTCTAGATAGGGTCTCCAGCCTTGGTGGTCATTGATATCTATTGCTAAACCACGTTGGTGATCACTTTTACCAGGAGGGGCAACCAAACCAATACCACAGCGTCTAACTTTACCATGATTGAATAGCATGAGTTGCTGAGCAATAGTTCGGTAACCAGAATTTACCGAAAGGGTGCGACCACGAGCCTTAATTGCCCGTGCCAGGGACTGCTGAGCTGCTGCCTGAAGGAAAGGGTGAACTGCTGGACCATTAGCCA
>NZ_JAAHIE010001373.1:0-1120 GCF_010671945.1 Moorena sp. SIO4E2 | reverse complement strand
CGCTCCAATTCAAAATTATCAATTCAAAATTAAAAAATACCCTATCAATGAATTCGGTGGCTTGTATCCTTAGGTGCGCTTTCCGTTGGCGAATTAAATTCGCCACGGCTCGCACCTGTGGAAACAATTCAAAATTAGAAGGCGATTCATTTTGAATTTTGAATTTGGCATTTTGAATTCAAAAATGGTCAACCACTATTCCTGTTCATGGTAATGCTGAGATTGGAGGTTGGTTATTTCGAGAAATACTCAAGCAGTTAGGAATTAGTGATCAGGAATTTGATCAACTCAAATAAGTGCGATCGCCCGTAGATTTTATTGACAAAAAAAATCTGTAAATTTCTGTTATCTTTATGGTGTATACAACTATGACTATCTCAAAATGAAAGCAATTACGAGCAATCAAGCCAAACACCAATTAGATGAACTTATTGATCGGGTCATTCTTAGGGTGCTTTGTCCAAAGTCCAACATACCAATATTTGGGGGGAACTCGATCGCCTCTGAATTTCCCCAATCATTGAACGTTAGGGTCCCTGACCTCGATTAACTCATAAATTTCTGGAGGATGGGGCTGGCGCACCACGCAGCATCCCTTCTGTACTCAAATCCTCGTCTATGTCGCTCCAGTGGATGCCATAACCACCACCGCAAACTTCCCAATTTGAACGTTGATCGGGTGTGGCGTTAAGTAGCCTTGGGTACCAAACTAGAGGTACGGTAATTTTCCGGCCATCCATTAAATCAACACTAATGGTTTCTTCAGTAAAGTAGACATTCTTAACTCTCTCATCCGCTCGAATTGCCAAAATACCCATACCAAGCCTCTAATAGATTTTTCTGATTTTCCTGGACTATCCCTTGCAATTTCCGAAGTTCCTTAGCACTGAAACCAACATTGCTAGCTAGACTGACTGGTTCCAGCTAGAATTTAGCAGATGAAGCATCACGGTCAATATGGATGTGCGGCGGTTCATTCGGCTCATGACTATAAAAGTAGAAACGATTTGGACCGATCCGTAAAATTGTTGGCATAATGGAATAATTCTAACACTATGCTGGTTACCATGTCTTGAACTTTGGCTTGCAGCACGATCAAGTCGTCTGGTAGTGCGATCGC
>NZ_JAAHIE010001372.1:0-1124 GCF_010671945.1 Moorena sp. SIO4E2 | reverse complement strand
CAGCTTATGGACTAGCGGAAGCAACTTTGTTGGTTTCGACTAAAAAACATGGGGAAAAAGCCAGGGTGTTGACCTTAGCAGCAGAAGCCCTAGAAAAAAATAGAATTGTAGTAGTATCACCAGCAGACAAAGATCAGGTAGTACGATTTGTAGTTAGCTGTGGACCTCCCATTGGTGGGATGAAAGTGGCGATCGTTAATCCTTTCACTTTGAGAAAATGTCAACCAGATGAGGTAGGGGAGATTTGGGTCTGCGATCCTAGTATGGCTGTAGGATACTGGCATAGGTTAGAAGAGACAGAAAAGACTTTTCATGCAAACCTTGCCGAAAGTGGTGAAGGGCCATTTATGCGCACAGGGGATTTAGGATTTTTGAAAGATGGTGAACTATTTATTACAGGGCGTATCAAAGACGTGATTATTATTCGTGGTCGCAACCATTATCCCCAAGATATTGAATTGACAGTGGAAAAAAGTCACCGATCACTGCGATCTAGTCATGGAGCAGCATTGGCAGTGGAGATTAAGGGAGAAGAACGTTTAATAGTGGTTCAGGAGGTGGAGCGTAGTTACCAAAAGACACTAGATCTAAATGAGGTAGTGGGAAATATTAGAGAGGCAGTTACAGACGAACATGATCTACAGGTGTATTCTGTAGTATTAATAAAAGCTGGGAGCATTCCTAAAACATCAAGTGGTAAAATACAACGCTCTGCTTGCCGAGTTAAGTTTTTGGAAGGAACATTAGACCAGTTGGAAGCCAGGGGAAAAGTGGCAAGTAAAAGACAAGCAGCGGTCTCCACTTAAATGGAGGTAGTTTTGATGGGTTGATTTGATAAAGATTGATGATATAATTTGATGGAATTTACCGAGATACCGCCAATTATGTAACCGGGAAAATTAGGCCCTAGATCCTTAGTATTAAACAGGTGTTATGGCCTTGGAAAAAATGAAAAAATTTAGAAAATGGTAACCAAGGAGACAGTTTGATGTCAATTCCAATGGATGTGACCAAAGAATCTTTTAAACCAGCCAAAACTCAAAAGTCAAAAACTATATTAAATGACTACATAAAAGGTCTCCAGACCAAACACTTTCTGTTGTACAATGTCATTCCAGCAATCG
>NZ_JAAHIE010001371.1:0-1125 GCF_010671945.1 Moorena sp. SIO4E2 | reverse complement strand
TGCTGACCGCTGATAACTGATAGCTGATAGCTGATAAACGACTAATGAAAGCTAATGACGTTATAACCAGATATAAGAATGGACAAAGGGATTTCCGCAGGGAAAATCTCAGAGGTCAGTCATTCCAGGGGCAAGACCTTTCAGGGGCAGATTTTAGTGAAGCTGATATTAGGGGAGCAAATTTTAAGAGTACTAATCTAGCCAGAACTAATTTTTGTAAGGCCAAGTCTGGATTACAAAAACGCTGGGTAACTTTTATTCTGTTAGTTTCATGGATAGTGTCAGGACTATCAGGAGTTGCCTCCTTACTCGCTGGGGTAGTAGTAGCGTTAATCATTGACAACGACTCATATGACTACCAACTCTTCTCAGATCACCAAGTCTCCGGCCAGATGGCTTTCATTATAATCATTATAGTATATAGTGTTATCCTGCGTCAAGGTATGGGAGCAGCAGTCGCCAGCGCCAGCGCCATAGCCAGCGCCATCGCCATAGCCATAGCCAGCGCCAGCGCCATCGACACTGCCTTCACCATAGCCAGCGCCATCGCCATAGCCATAGCCAGCGCCATCGCCATCGCCAGTGCCTTCACCATCCCCATTACCATCATTATCGCCATCCTTATCATCATCGTCATCGCCAGCACCAGCGCCTTCGAATTAAGCGGAGGCTTAGACACAGCCGTAGCCATAGCTGTAGCCTTAGTCTTAGTATTACTTGGTGCTTACCTGGGCTGGCGTGCTTTAAAGGGAGACCCCCGAGATGCCTGGATTCGCACTATTGCTATTGCTTTTGCTGCTACAGGAGGGACCAGTTTTTACAAAGCCGATTTAACTGATGCTGATTTTACAGGAGCTACCCTCAAAAGTACAGATTTAAGAGAAGCTAATCTAACTCGTACCTGTTGGCAAGATACCATAAAACTTGACCGAGCTAGACCAGGTAAAACTATCTTAGCTGATACGGCTGTCAGAGAATTATTGGTTAGTGGTTATGGTTACAATAGACCTCTTGCAAAAGTCCAATAAAAAAGATATAAATGGGTCAGTATAAGGGAAAATAATGACCTATCAAAAAGTTAAAGATTTAACTAACCAGGAGTTCAAACGCCTTTGTGGGGTAAGA
>NZ_JAAHIE010001370.1:0-1129 GCF_010671945.1 Moorena sp. SIO4E2 | reverse complement strand
TTTCAATGGGGTGAGCTACAAAGCTCCTAAGTTAATGGGAGTAGGGATTAAGACCTGAGGGGGTGATAACAAGGGTAAAAAGGTGGCTTGTCACTCCCTTTGGGATGCGATCGCATTTAGTACTCGATTCTAGTTTCTGCACCAGCGAAAGTCACACAACAACCCAAACCAAAGTATCTCAGTGGTAAACTGCAAAGAGATCAAAAGTGCAGACCCGGTGGTGCGTTACGGGACGGGCTATCCCAACACTGGCTACGAGGCGGAAAATTAGGGCTCGCCCGTCCCTAACGCACCCTACGCACTACATTCTGAATTCTACTAACCATCAACCATCAACCTTCCAACCTCCTAACCATCAACCTTCAACCTTCAACCTTCCAACCTCCTAACCTTCAACCTTAAAACCTTCAACCTTCCAACCTCCTAACCTCCTAACCTTCCAATCCCATTGGTTAAACAACGACTCGATAAATTATTAGTAGACCTTAACCTGTGTGAATCCCGACAGCGAGCTCAGGTGCTGATTCGTGCCGGTGAAGTAATGGTAGATGGACAAATATTAGATAAGCCGGGAACTGAAATTAAGACCACGGCTCAGATTCAGGTGAAAGAGAAACCCCCTTTTGTATCCAGAGGAGGGCAAAAACTTGCCAAAGCCTTGGAGGTATTTGGAATTTCAGTAAAGGGACGCATTTGCCTAGATGGTGGGATTTCTACCGGTGGCTTCACCGACTGCTTGCTAAAAGCTGGAGCAAAACAGGTTTATGGTGTTGATGTGGGATATGGACAAGTAGCCTGGAGTCTGCGCAATGACCAGCGGGTGGTGTTGAAAGAACGTACCAACTTACGCTATCTTCAGCCTGCGGACTTGTACGGTGTTTCACCAGTCCCGAATCAGGGTCAAGTCTATGCTGATTTAGGCGTAGTGGATGTTTCCTTTATTTCCTTAACCAAAATTCTTCCTGCTCTATGGCAACTGCTATCCCCTCCCCGTGAAGTAGTGTTGCTAGTCAAGCCTCAGTTTGAAGTTGGTCGTGACCGTGTCGGGAAAAAGGGAGTAGTCAGGGACCCCCATTACCGTGCGGATGCGATCGCAAACGTTCTAGAATCCGCCAAACAGCTAGCTTGA
>NZ_JAAHIE010000137.1:0-15325 GCF_010671945.1 Moorena sp. SIO4E2 | reverse complement strand
TGAAGCAGGCGCTTGGTGAAATAATTATCTTTATTGATAGTGATTTAGTAGTTACTGAGCATTTCCTCCAGTCTCATGCTGATGCTTTGGTACAGGCACAGCAGCGTCTGGGATGCGATCGCTTATTTACCTACGGTTGGGTGATCAATACCTGTAATTTCGACGACCCTACCAGCGAACCCTATAAAATTACTGATTTCTCTGCTGCCTATTTTGCGACGGGGAATGTTGCGATCGCACGCAAATGGCTCTTAGAAGCTGGACTGTTTGATACCCGCTTCCAACTTTATGGCTGGGAAGACTTAGAACTGGGTGTCCGACTAAAACAGCTGGGCTTAAAACTGATTAAATGTCCGGAAGCGGTAGGTTATCATTGGCATCCTCCCTTTAGCCTCGACCAAATTCCCCGGATGATTGACCGGGAAATTCAACGGGGGCGTATGGGTGTATTGTTCTACCGGAAGCACCCTACCTGGGAAGTCAGGATGATGATTCAGATGACCTGGCTACACCGATTACTCTGGGGGATTCTGTCTTTAGGTGGACGACTCAACGAACGCACTATGGCTCCCTTTTTACAATGGCTAATTGACCGAGGTAAATCCCAGCTAGCTTTAGAAATTGCCCGAATTTTCCTTAACTGGTATAACGTCCAAGGTGTTTATGCTGCTGAGCGGGAGATTCAAGGTTGAAGGTTTAAGGTTTAAGATTTAAAATTTAAGGTTTAAGATTTAAAATTTAAGGTTGAAAGTTAAAGGTTGAAGGTTGAAGGTTGAAGGTTACAGGTTGAAGGTTGACTGTCAACAGTCAAGACAATATTAGTGTCGAGAATGATTACTGGAAAGAGAAAGCAGCGATCGCTAAACAACCCCATCCCAAGATCAACGCTGCACCACCTAATGGTGCGATCGCTCCTAGCCACTTGATCCCGGTTAAACTCAGGGCGTACAAACTACCAGAAAAAATGGCAATTCCAGCGATAAAAGCTGAGCCAGCTACGGTAAGGGAGGTTTGTGCTACTTCTGAACGGCTCAACAACAAGGCTACCAACATTAGCGCTAGAGCATGGTACATTTGATAGCGAGCACCAGTCTGAAAAATTTCCAATGCTCGTTCGGTCAGTTTCTCTTTCAAAGCGTGGCTAGCAAAGGCTCCAGCTGCTACTGATAATCCTCCTAAAATCGATGCGATCGCTAAAAAAATCCGAGTCATCAATTTTGTCCTTACTAAAGTGTAAAATTATAAAATATTCTCCCTTCTTCAGTAACCTCAAAGGTGGCATCACACTCTCTAGCTTTGTGATCCAAATAGTCTTGAGCTACATCTATAGGAAGTTTGGCTGCCATTGCTAATTTCAAGACTGAAATTCTACCATTTTCGTCTTGAATCAAGCGATAAAATGTAGACTGAAGGTGCTCGATAACTTCTTTTTGATCTTGTCGATACATTACCCATGTTAACCATACTCCCCAGAAGGTAGCTGGGATACCTACTATCAAGCTTCCCACTGCATCAACTTTATCTTGCGACGTTGCTTCCCTTCGAGTTGATACTACAACAGGTACCATCAATAATAGAATACCAAAGGTAAGCACCAAACCAGAAGATATTTTTTTTAACCGTTTCATTTTACCAAACTTTTAGCAAAGGTTATTTGTTCCTATTACCCTAAAATTTCGATTATTAATCGGGACTAGGTAATGGGTAATTGCTATATAATCGTGGCATTTAACAGCATCAATACTATTATTATACCTGCTCAATTACCAATTAACAATTACTTATCAACAATTACCAGTTACCTATTACCAATTTACGAGTTTAGACTTTTTTCACTTACGGATAGCCTCCAATAAGCGAGAATAGTAAAAGCGAGTGCTAGTCATTTCCTGTCGCTGAATCGAAAACCCATTATTTACTAAAATATTAACGATATCTGCTTCTCGATGCTGATAGGCACGAGTGGTTTTACTTGGTCCTGGAAAAAACTCACCAATCTTTTTGAGTGCAGTAAGAAGCAACGTTTTCGGGGCAAAACTAAGAATTAAACGAGACTCGGCCAAAGAGGCTAAGTGAGTTATCATTTCAGCCGCTTTATCCTGGGGATAATGAATCAACACATCTAGACAAATTACGGTGTGGTAGCTACCACCTAACCCTTCCAAATCCTTGACCATAAACGAGAGATTGTCAGTATTCCCTAAACTCTCCTTAGCCCTTACCTGAGCTTCACCTACCATTTTCTGAGAAATATCACTAGCAAAAACTATAGCGCTAGCTTTGGCCAGAGGAATACTCAGACTCCCAACACCACAACCAGCATCACAAATCGACAAACCTGACAAATTTCCATCAGCCTCCAGCCAACTAATCACTTTATCCACAGTCTGCTGATGACCAATCCGGATATCTTGCTGTACCCGGTTAACCTCGCCATCACCATAAATCCGCCGCCAGCGGTCAAACCCAGTGGCATTGAAATAGTCTTTAACAATCGCCTTATCATTAACTGTATTCATATTTAATAACAAACACTCTCCTGAGCTTGGTGTCCTTCCCGTCTTTGCGGTTCATCACAAATCATCCCATGGATATTGACGACCTTCTCCAATCCTTTAAATACTTTGGCGTTGAGCTTGGCTTAGAACGGATTAAGCAACTTCTATCGCGCTTAGGTAACCCCCAGCAGAATTTTCCAATCATTCACGTGGCTGGAACTAATGGTAAAGGCTCAGTTTGTGCCTACCTGTCTTCTATACTCACCCAAGCTGGCTACCGAGTCGGACGTTATACTTCTCCTCACTTGGTTGATTGGACAGAACGGATTTGCCTTAACCAAGAACCCATCTCTAGCCATACCCTAGGCACAATTTTGGAGCAAGTTAAGGCAGCAATTCCAAAAAACTGTTCCGATCCACCTACCCTATTTGAAGTGACTACTGCTGCTGCTTGGTTGTATTTTGCTCAGCAGCAGGTGGATGTGGCTGTAATAGAAGTGGGATTGGGAGGACGGCTGGATGCAACGAATGTATGCGATCGCGTTTTGGTTAGTATTATCACATCCCTGAGTTGGGAACATTGGCAGCGTCTTGGTCCAACCTTGGCTGATATTGCTAAGGAGAAGGCTGGAATCCTAAAGCCTGGCTGTCCTGCGGTAATTGGTCCGCTCCCGCCAGAGGCTAGGGCAGTGGTTGAATCAAGGGTGAATCAGTTGGGGTGTCCAGTGGTGTGGGTAGACTCAGCAGTGGATTTGCCAGAAGGTAAGACCCCAAGCACCGGAAAGCATCTCAGATGGGTGGAGTATGGGGGAGTCAGCTATAATTTGCCCTTGTTGGGGGAGGTGCAGTTGGTTAATTCGGCGATTGCGATCGCAACGGTACAAGTTCTGCAACAGCAAGGTTGGGAGATTCCAGAAGATGCGATCGCATTGGGGATGGCCAAAACCACTTGGCTGGGACGTTTGCAGTGGACTAGCTGGGAGAATCACCATTTACTGATTGATGGAGCCCATAATCAAGCCTCTGCTCAGGCGTTGAGACAATATGTTGATACCCTAGGTAAATCGGTCAACTGGGTCATGGGTATACTCTCAACCAAAGACCATGCTGGTATTTTTAATGCCTTGCTCAGACCAGGGGATCGATTATCTCTAGTGCCAGTACCAGACCATAGTTCAGCTGAGTTAGACTACTTGGCTACTCTCGCGCAACAAATTTGTCCAACCTTAGCCGATTGTGCTATGTATCCAGAGTTAGTGACAGGACTCCGTGGTACCTTTAACAAAGCCGAAGCTGAAGAGAAGATTACTGTCCTTTGTGGTTCTCTGTACCTAGTTGGTCACTTTTTGCGAACAGAAGCTTTTGTTGGTGGTAATGGGAATAGCTAATCGCTAATCGCTAATCGCTACAGTAATTAATTTCAGGATTAATCAAAAAATTGTCATGATTATAAGATAAATTGGGTACGATCAAAAGCAACCTAATGTTGAAACCCCCATCTACCTAACTCAGATCGGGTAGCTAAATAAATTCTGATAATTTTTGATCCCATATTCCCAGATCCGCTACTCCCTACTCCCTTTGCTAGATATGGTTAACCGTTTTAAAAATTTATTTTCCCGGCGCAAGCAAGGTGTTGGTATAGAATTAGCCCCAGAACGAATTCATATTGCTCAATTGCAGCGGCAAGGTCAGAGCCTCAAAGCTACCACCCTATATGCTCATGAGGTTCCAGAAGGGATCTGGGAAGGAGGACAGATTGTTGATTCCCCTGGTTTAGCGGAACTGATTCGAGAAGCCCTACAGGAAAGTCAAGTGAAAGTGGAGCGGGTTGCGACTGCTTTACCCATGCGGGAAGCAGTAATCCGGATTATTCCGATTCCTGCTGAGCTAGATGATAACGAGCTCCGGGATATGGTACTCAACCATGAAGCTGGCTTATATTTGCCCTATCCCCGGGAAGAAGTGGATTTGGATTATCAGAAGCTTGGCTTCTTCGTCGATGAAGATGGAATCGAAAAGGTGCAAGTGCTGCTGGTGGCTACTCGTAAAGAAATCACCGATAGCTATCTCGATACCTTTGAGCAGGTAGGTTTACAAGTAGATGTACTGGAAATTAATAGCTTTGCCCTGATTCGTACCATCCGAGAACAACTGCGTCAATTTCCTTCCCAAGAAGCAGCCGTTCTGGTAGATATTGAATTTGATAGTACTGAAATTGCCATTATTGTAGATGGTGTACCGCAGTTTTCCCGTACTGTTCCCATTGGTACCTACCAACTTCAGAGTGCTCTATCACGGGCGATGAATTTACCAGCCTCTAGAAACACTGAACTCCTCCAAGGGATGACTATTCCCAGTACCCCAGTTGATGGCATGCGCACCGGCTCGACCGGGGTAAATCCAGGTATGGTAGCTCTGATCCAAGTCTTGGGAGAAATTGCTGATGAACTACGCCGCTCTATCGATTTTTACCTCAATCAGATGGACAATCTAGAAGTAGCCCAACTTCTACTAGCTGGTCCTGGGGGTGGTATCGGACAACTTGATGAATTTTTCACCCAACGGTTAAGCTTGCCCACGATTCAGGTGGATCCCGTGGCGGCTCTTTCTCTAGAAGTGGAGAAAGATATTCCGATGGTACAACGACCGAGCTTAGGAACTGTGCTTGGATTAGGATTACGAGAGGTATAGCACTATGTATAGTCTTGATATTAATTTTTTAAAAGACCGAAATCCTGAGGAGATCAAGTCCGTTCAGGATGGAGCGGCTAGACCAGGGATGGCCCTAGGGGAAATGACCCCTCTACTGATTGGAGCTGCAGTGGGTCTAATCCTACCTGGATTGGTGGGAGGTTTTTGGGTGGTTCTCCAACATCAAAACGCCCGGTTGAAGGAAGAAATTGCTGATGTTGACCAGAAACTGGCAGCCTTGGGGGCACAAAAGCAACGAATTAGTAAGCTAAACAAGGAACTCAAGCTGGTCAACGACGAAACTAATGCTCTTGCCAGTGTCTTTAATCAAATTAAGCCTTGGTCAGCGATGTTACAGGACATTCGTGAGCGCACTCCCCCCGGAGTCCAAATTAAAGACATCGAGCAACAGCAAGTCACTGACAAAAATGCTTCTAAGGATGAGTCTAACGCTAACTCACGACCTAGAATTGAGCTGGATATTTCCGGTACAGCTCGAACCTTTGATGATGTGAATTACTTTTTGCTGACGCTACAGAATTCTTCCTTTTTCGACAAAAATGACACTCAACTCATCAAAGCTCAGTTAGTCAATAATCCCACCAAATTAGAAATTCCTGAGAGTCAAAAAGAATTAGTAACTCAGGTAAAATATACCCTGCCAAAAGTGGTAGAATATACTATTAAAACTCAACTGAGTGATATCCCCGCTTCTGAGATATTAAAAGAGTTAGACCGTAAAGGAGCAGTAGGATTAGTGACTCGGATTAGAAACCTTCAATCCCAAGGAGTGATTCAACAATGACCTATGCTACTGATGACGACTTTATGAGTGTTGAAGGTCAGGAGGAAGAGCCTGAGTATCCTACTGCCTTCGGCATTACCTTTACTCCCCAAGTTTCTGGGATTACCTTTGCTATTCTTGGTGTGGCCGCTGCTGTCTATCTAGCCATGAACCTGATGTTACCGGCTTGGCAGGAGTATCAGACTTTACGAAATGATTTATCAACCAAGCAAGATGACCTCCAAAATCCCGAAGTACTCCAGAAAAAAATTAAACAGAAAGAGGATGAACTCAAGCAAGCCAAGCAGCAAAACCGCCGGGTTTTGAGTTTGTTTGCCAGTGACAAAACTTTGGATACCTTATTGATTGATCTCAATACCTTTGTTAAGAATACTAGAGGAACTTTGCTTAGATATGAGCCAGATTCCGAGGGAATCAATATAGTTAATGATGGGTCTCTAGGAACCTTAGTTGATGGAAAATTAAAACGGAGAACCGTCAATGTCGAAATTGAGGGTAGCTTCCAACAAGTGCAGTCAATTATGCGCAGCTTTGAGCGGCTACAGTCGATGTTGCTGATCAAAGACCTAGAAGCTCAAATCAGTGAACCGCAAACACTAGTGCTACAGCAAGGCAGAGTAGTTCCTGGTCCTCAACCTAAGCTTAAAACTAGCTTAACCCTGGAAGCTCTCATGCCTGCTAGAGATTTGGATAAGGAGGAAGAAAAAGCTGAGGAAAAGGAGGATAAAAAACAGTCAGGTAAGAAGAAATAATCCCAAATTACTTTATTATTGCTACCAATAATGATGGGTAGATGGCAAGATGGGTAAATTGATCGGTAGGCAAGTTGTTGGAAATTGGGATAACTTGCTGTTTGATTGATATGACAGGGTTATTAGTGTTGGTGATTATGGTTGTTTGTTGAGTGTTTAGTTTTTTCTCTTTAACGTCTCAACGGTCAATAGTCAATAGTCAACTGTCAATAGCCCTTAATATGACATAATTTCTGTCATAATTTCTGTGATTTGAGTCAGGAGATTGGAGAAATCGATCGTGAGACAGATTCAAGTATGTGGTGGAGTGTTCGCGGCTACAGCAATGGCTTTATGGGCAACACAGCCTGTAGTCGCAGCAAGCCAAGTTAGTGCCATACGGTTCAACCAGCAGGGGAGTGAACTGGAACTGAAACTTGAGACAAAAGGGGGCAATGAGCGTCCACAGATTTTTGCTGTTAACCAAGGCAATGTTTTGGTAGCTGATCTGGTTAATACCCAGCTGAGTTTGCCCCAAGGGAGTAACTTCCGTCAGACTAACCCCCTACCCAATATCAGTGCGGTTGCGGTTAAGGAACTGGATGACAATCGGGTCAGGGTAACAATTCGAGGCACTGACAAACTGCCAATCAGTTCACTAATCCAAAGGGACGCTCAGGGAATTACCTTAGGCATTGACACCACTACTGAGAATCAGGGAATAGTACCTATCCAAGACTCATCGGTGATGAAGCTGGCTCAAGTTCCTAATAGAGGAACTAATGCTGAAACGGAACAGATGGAGAAACCGGCGGAACTTTCTGAACCAGAACCAGAACCAGAAGCTAACCCGTCAGAAACTCCTGAACCTCCAGAAATCGTGGCTCCTGAACCAGATGTGCTGGTACCTGAGCCAGAAATTATTATTGATGGAATACCGGCAGCTCCAGCTAATGCGGTGCAACCGATTGCGCCAGCGCCCCCCTTCTTACCTAGAGCAGTAGCACCACCAGTGGGGGATATTGCTGTTTCTAATATTAATGCTGCTGCTAGCACTATAGATCTTGGCACAGCAATTCTAGTGCCCCGTTTGGTATTACGAGAAGCACCGATTCGAGAAGTGTTGTCTCTGTTGGCTCGTTCGGCTGGACTCAATCTGGCCTTTGCTGAGTCAGATGAAGACTCGGGTGTAGCACAGTTCACCATTTCTATTGATTTAGAAAACGAACCGGTTCAAGATGCTTTCAACTATATTCTCCAGCTGTCTGGTCTTCAGGCTAACCGTCGGGGAAGCACAATTTTTGTTGGGGCCAAACTCCCTCAAGCCGCTCGTAATCTAATTAGTCGTACTCTACGGCTCAATCAAGCCAGTGTCCAAGGGGCTGCTACTTTCTTAGCCACTCAGGGAGCAGAAGTGCAACAGGTAGTAATCGAGACCGAAGAAATCATCGATCCTGAAACCCAACGAGTGGTGCGACAAATCGAACGACCCCCAGAGATTCGAGCAATTACCAGTGAGCAGGAAGACGGTAGCCAAGGGGCACTGTTGCTGAAGGGATTAGCAGTATCTACGGATGACCGACTTAATTCCATATCTCTGGTGGGTGAGCCGAGGCAAATTGAAATTGCGACGTCTTTACTCAAACAGTTGGATGCTCGTCGCCGTCAAGTGGCGGTAAATGTCAAGATTATTGATGTTAACCTGGCTGGCACCGATGCCTATAATGCCAGTTTCTCCTTTGGCATTAATGATACCTTTGTAGTCAGTGATGGCGGAGCTGCAGCAGTTAATTTCGGTAGGGTTAATCCCCCCAGTAGAGATAATGTAATTAGTGGTCAGTTTCCTAATGTTGAGCCATTTGATTTTCGTGCTGTAGACGGAGACGGTGATATATTCTTCGATAGACAAAATGCTCCCTTTGATAACGTGATTGAGGGTTTCAATGAAACCGCTGGTACTCCATCACTCTTCGCACGTCCTGGTTTTGGTCGAAATAATAATCCATTCCAGCCAGGTGTGACGGATGTCCAACGTCAAGATGATGGAAACGAGTTTGAGTTTTCGCTTCCTTCTCTATTCGAGTACCCTGATAAGTTTTTATTAACGTTGCAGGCTCAGATTACCAGCAGCAACGCCAAGATTCTGACCGACCCGACTCTAGTGATCCAAGAAGGGCAGGAAGCTAGTGTCAAGTTGGTTCAGGAGGTATTGACTAGTGTAACGACAGATATAGACTTAGACGGTGGTGTGGCCACTAGAACCATCACCCCGGTTATTGAAGAGGCTGGTTTAACCCTAACGGTGAATGTTGACAGAATTGACGATAATGGTTTTATCACTTTATCGACATCTCCTGTGATCACAGCTCCCTCGGGAACTCAAGAATTTAACAGTGATAATGCACAAAACGAAATCACATTCCTCAGTCGCCGAGAACTAAGCTCTGGACTAGTTCGTCTGCGGGATGGTCAGACGTTAATACTATCTGGCATTATTCAGGACACTGACCGCACAACGGTATCGAAGGTGCCAATTTTGGGTGATATTCCCTTACTAGGTGCTCTGTTCAGAAGCACCAATAAGCAGAATCAGCGTAGTGAAGTGATCATCCTGGTGACCCCTCAAATTATGGATGACACAGACCGCAATGGTGGGTATGGTTACAGTTACACCCCTGGACGGGATGCCCGTCAAATGTTAAACCGGGGAGGATTTCAGTCTCCAGGTAATTAAGGTAAAGGTAAGGTAAACGTCAATCAACACTTATCTCCCCGAGCGAGGGATTGCTCGCTCGGGGGGAATTAACTTATGGATTTGACTACTCCCCCCTACTTTAGTGGTGGGAATAGTTAGGTTTTGAAACTTTTACGTGTTTATTTGTTTTTGGTTGACAATTTTATTGACTTGGTTTGAGTTAATTTTTATAAATCCTTAATTATACCTTATTTTAAGGTTTATTGTCAATATATAAAAAAGGCTCTCACCTTTGCTATCCCATAGGAGGCTCACCAAGCACGGCTAGAGCGAGGGGCTTACCTTAAATGAATTATATATAATTAACAATGATTGATCATCAAAAATTCTGATTGCCTACTCCCTCAGGAATAAATTTAGGGGAGCATTTTGGGGCAAAATTCTGAAATCTATATAAATTAAAGCATTCAACGATCCATATAGGCATTGCAAACATTAGAATAATGCAGTGAAACCTTGAAGCTGCGAGTGTTGCAGCGATTTTTTTGTTGAAAACCCTGGTTGGATGATCTGAAAAACAAGGAGATTTGAATGAATAAGGGTGAATTAGTTGATAAAGTGGCGGAAAGAGCTACTGTAACCAAAAAACAAGCCGATGCAGTACTAACTGCTACCATAGAAACGATTATGGAAGCAGTGTCCGAGGGTGATAAAGTCACCTTAGTGGGCTTTGGTTCCTTTGAATCCCGGGAGCGTAAGGCTCGTGAGGGCCGCAATCCCAAAACCGGTGAAAAGATGGAAATTCCGGCAACTAAGGTTCCAGCCTTTTCTGCTGGTAAGGTTTTTAAAGAGAGAGTTGCACCACCGAAGGAGTAATCGCTGATTCAGTCAGAAACTTGTCCTTGAAACGACCAACTCACGGGGGAAATTTAGCCTGGGCAGCAGCACTGGCTAACTGTCCTCCTTCCTTAATTCTTGATTTTTCTGCCAGCATCAATCCTCTTGGTCCCCCTAAAAGTGCGATCGCAGCGATAGAGTCTGGGCTAAATAACCTGGTAGCTTATCCTGACCCCAATTATGCCGAGCTGCGGCAGTGTTTGACGCAACTGCATCCAACCCTGCCCCCAGACTGGATTATTCCAGGTAATGGCTCAGCCGAATTATTAACTTGGGCTTGTCGCGAGCTATCAGAACTAGATGAAACCTTGATCATTACCCCAGCATTTAGGGACTACCAACGGGGACTGAAGGCATTTGGAGCAAGAATTAGGAAGTGCCCCCTGATGAGGGAACTCTCGAGACCTAGTCTCAGATGGGGAGATGGGGAGATGGGCCGAGAGATTCATTCTTTCATCCCCTTACTCCCTGACTCCCTTACTTCCTTACTCCCACAAGAGGGGACTCGAAAGGGTTTGCTGCTGAATACCCCCCACAATCCCACAGGTCAATTGTTTAGCTCAAAAGCAATTCAGCCTTATCTGAAGCAATTTGCTTTGGTGGTTGTGGATGAAGCTTTCATGGATTTCCTGCCTCCTGAGCAGGAGCAAAGCCTGATTCCTTTAATTGGGGATTATCCGAACTTGGTAATTTTGCGATCGCTTACCAAGTTTTACAGCCTTCCTGGACTCAGACTAGGTTATGGCATTGCCCACCCTGAGCGACTCCAACGTTGGCAGAAGTGGCGGGACCCTTGGCCAATCAATACCTTAGCAGCGGCAGCCGCAGCTGCCGTGGTCCAGGATAGAGCATTTCAACAGCAAACCTGGGATTGGTTAGCACCAGCGCGTAGGCAACTGTTTCAGGGACTGGCTAAGTTACCTGGTCTCCAACCTTACCCCAGTGCAGCTAACTTCTTGCTAGTACACTCAGAAAAATCCACTTCACAGATCCAAGCACAACTACTCCAACACCATCGGATTCTGATTCGAGATTGCCTAAGCTTCCCGGAATTAGGCGATCGCTTTTTCCGGGTCGCTGTACGTACACAGGCAGATAACCAACGCTTACTAACAGCTTTAGACGCTATCTTGATAAGTTGAAGGTTAGAAGGTTGAAGGTTAGAAGGTTGAAGGTTAGAAGGTTGAAGGTTGAAGGTTAGAAGGTTGAAGGTTGAAGGTTGAAGGTTGAAGGTTAGAAGGTTGAAGGTTGAAGGTTGCTGGCCGTAGGCGTCTGTTGTCGGATAGGTTAGTTAGATGGTTGTTCGCGTAGCGTGGCCAAAAGGCCAAGGTTAGAGCCTGAAACCTGTAACTTTCAACCTGTAACCTGTAACTTGAAACCGCGTCACCTGTAACCTGTAACCTGTAACCTTCAACCTACCCTACGGGAACGCCAAGGGCTGCCTGTAACCTGCTAACCTTTAACTGTTGGACGAATGACTGTTGACTATGACCTAATTATCATTGGTAGCACTCCTGCTGGTGTCTATGCTGCTGTTGCGGCTGCTGGTTTAAAGGCTCGTGTGGCTCTGGTAGACCCTCAGCCAGGACAAACTAGCTGGCTAGGACAAGGGGCTATTTACACCAGAGTATTAAGTGAGATTGGGCGTAAGCTTGAGCAGATGCGTGACGCTGCTCAATGGCGTATTTATCCTCAAATAGCTGATTCAACTGAACCAGACATGTCACAGACCGGGTTTCCATCCCTACCACTAACTGAGGTGATGGAATGGGCTAATCTAGTGGTTGCCAACTGCTCAGAACAGAATTCTCCGGCTATTTTAGCTGCTTTAGGAATTGATATTATCACGGGTGAGGGGGAATTTTGCCGACTGCCTCACCTCGGTTTTGTAGTCAACAACCGACGTTTGCGGTCTCGTGCGTATCTGATCGCTACTGGCTCTCGCCCAGATATTAGCGATATCAAAGGGTTACAGACCATAGACTATTTCACACCAAACGATATCTGGCACAAAGTGTTGAAGGTTGGAAAGTTGAAGGTTGCAGGTTCAACCTCCCAACCTTCACTACCCAAAAGCTGGGTAGTAATTGGTGATGAGCCTATTGCTCCAGAACTAGCTCAGACCTTAGTGAGACTCGGTTGTGAGGTAACGTTGGTGGTCAGTACTACCCGTATTTTGTTCCAGGAAGACCTAGAAGCATCTAGGCTCATACAAGCTCAGTTAGAAGCTGAGGGAATTCGGGTTCTGACGGATAGTCCAGTTGATCAGGTCAGAGAGATTGAGGGTAAAACCTGGGTTCAGGCTGGTAATAAGGCGATTGAAGCTGATGCCATTTTACTGGCTACGGGTGAGCAACCCAATGTGGAATCCTTAAATCTAGAAGGGGTTGGGATAAAGTACACTCAGCAGGGTCTTCAGCTCAATCAGAAGCTACAAACGACTAATCCCCGCATCTATAGCTGTGGCAAGATGGCTGGTGGTTATCCCTGTGGCCATATTGCCCAGTATCAAGCCAGCATTGCCTTGAAGAATGCATTGTTTTTCCCCTGCTTTAAGGTGGACTATCACGGGATTCCTTGGACAGTCTTAACTGAACCCCAATTAGCACGGGTAGGTCTTACAGAAGTAGAAGCTAGAAAGCGCTATGGTAAGAATCTATGGGTGATGCGAGAATATTTTAAAGAGTTAGATCAGGCTCAGCTCCTGGGGCAAACCACTGGGTATATGAAACTGGTAGTGGGGCGCAATGGGACAATTTTAGGAGCAACCATAGTTGGATCACAAGCAACAGAATTAATTGGGGAAATTACCCTAGCGATTGAGCAGAAAATTAACTTGGGTCTGTTGGCAAATGTCTATTATCCCTATCCGACCTTGTCAGAGATTTTTAAGAAAACGGCAATCGAGTGGCAGCGCCAACGAATGAGTCGTAATCAGACTTTAAAAAACTTTCTGGAAGGCTTCTTTAACCTACGCCGTAGTTGGTCAAAATGAATGTTGATTACCATTACTTTAAGCTTAAACCTTAAGTATTTAACAGTTAACATTTAAAATTTAAAAGTCAACATTCAAGCTTCAACTTCTGCATTAAAATGACAGCAATCAGCAAACCAAATGAATTCCAGTATAAACCCCTGTACAAGCCTAACCAACTGATTTACGGTACAGGTCAAACGGCGGTGATTACCGGATGGACGATCAAAGACGCGATCGCAAAAAAGTTAAACCCCTCGGAATTTGCTGTGGTCGGACAGTTATACAGTCCCACCCGGGGAATTAGCCTACTCATTCGTAATCTGCTAGCTAATCCCCATGTCCGCTACTTGGTGATTCTCAACGCTACGAAGGAAGACCGAAATGCTGGCAGTGGGAATTGCTTGCTGGACTTCTTCCGCCATGGGGTTGAAGAAGGGACTAGTGATACTGGTCGTCACTGCTGGGTGATTCGCTCTTCTATCAAAGGGTATATTGACATCGAGATTCCCTTAGTCATCCTAGAACAACTCAGAAAGGAAATTTCTGTGGCAGAGGCTGATTCGATTACCCAAGCCGTTAGTCTGGTTAAGTCTTATGGCTCCAAAACTCAAGAGCCCTGGGGAACACCATTAGAATTTCCCATGGCCAATGATGTCGGGGCATCTGGCTGTGCCCCCCTAAAACCAGGACCGCGCTACGGACATCGCATTCAAGGGCGAACGATAGCTGAAACTTGGGTTAAAATAATTCATCGCATTAAAACTACCGGCACAATTCGGCCCACCGGTTATGACGGATATTGGCAAGAGCTAATTGATTTAATGGCAGTAGTAACGGCAGAACCTCCTGAATTTTACTTTCCTCAGCCCAATTATTTACCATGCGATCGCGACTTTATCCAAGAATACATTCATCAAATCCTGGACGACGCACCCGTAGTAGAAGGGGTGAAATATACTT
Organism: Moorena sp. SIO4E2; assembly: GCF_010671945.1. Lineage (NCBI taxonomy): Bacteria > Bacillati > Cyanobacteriota > Cyanophyceae > Coleofasciculales > Coleofasciculaceae > Moorena > Moorena sp. SIO4E2. The sequence goes on along the minus strand of NZ_JAAHIE010000137.1, from coordinate 1,068 downwards.
ATGGTCAACGTCTACGTTCTTGGTTCGGACGTGACCAAATCGAGCAAGTCATCACCAAACTCATTGGTGAAATTGATGCCGCCAGTGCAGTGATGTCCCTGTGGGATGTGAAAGACCATGAGAAAGGGGGTAGTCCTTGTCTGAATCACATCTGGCTGAGAGTTGTGGATAATGAATTGTCCCTAACCGCAACATTGAGAAGTAATGATATGTTTAGCGCCTGGGCAGCTAATGCCTTTGGACTCAGAGCCCTACAGCAGTATGTTAAAGACCAAATTGCTAAGCGCGGGGGTATTCAATTAAAAATGGGACCGCTGATTACTGTTAGTCAAAGTGCTCATATTTATGATGATTGTTATGACTATGCTGATCGGATTATTAAAAATCAGTATCAAAAACTTATCAATTCAGAACAGAAACAGTATGCTGATTCGATTGGTAATTTCTTGATTGAAACCGAAAATACTAATATTATAGTGAAGCAGACAACCCCTGGTAGCGGGGAAGTAATTGCTACGTATTCTGGTAAAAATGCCATGAGTTTAGCTAGAAAAATTTGTAGTGATAATCCTTCAATACAACCTAGTCATGCGGTCTATTTAGGAATAGAATTAGAAAAAGCTTGGATAGCCATAAAGGAAGACAAAAATTATCAGCAATTATAGCGTTTTTAGTAATTATGATCTACAAAGTAATGGGTGGCACGGGAGTAGGGATTAGGGACTTGCATGTAAAAAAAATACCAATTAAAGTAGGGTGGGCAAAGTTATCTTATCTATAAGACTCATTTGAACCAAAATGTTTTTGCCCACCCTACAAGCTAAAATCTGGTATTTTATTTTTTGGCTACTCCCTTAGGGAGTGGTTAATGGAAAAATTGACTCTACATCATGACTAGGATAAATGCTTTATAAGCATCAACTATAGATAACTAAAAAAAGGATTTTTGGTGTAAACAATAACCAAAGACATTTTGAACAATAGTTATTTGTAAGATAACAAGTTATAGCAGTCGAAGTATTATAGCAGTCGAAGTAAAGGTTAAGACATGTTTATGTTCCCTGTTCC
>NZ_JAAHIE010001369.1:0-1131 GCF_010671945.1 Moorena sp. SIO4E2 | reverse complement strand
GATGCGTTCCCACTGGTCATTCCGCAAAGCATAGCGGCGCGTCATTGTACCACTCCTGAAATTACTCAACTCGCCAAGAATTTATCTATTTTAAACTGGATTGACACCTATTTGATGACACGCCCTAATACGATAGGTATATTGAGTTACCTAAAATCAAAAGGATTTCTTAAATTATTCAAATAACAGCTACCATTTTTACCAAAATCATTATTATATATTATATTCAATTATTGGTCAAGATAAAATTAACCCACCCTAATCTAAGCAGTGGCAACCTTTCAGATCGTTGCTGTGGCACTTTAGCTAGAGTTTTGTTTCATAAATTCCTGGTATGCTCTGGTGAGGCTCTAAGGCAGCCTTCAAATCTGGAATCACCCGCTTGATTTCCAGCATCAGCACCCCCTGTTTAGCTGCCTTGGTGGCTAAGACTAATAGAACCGCATACTCGCCACAGTTGGTTAGTATGCCATAACCTTTATTACCTTCTACGAAAATGCGGTCTAGAATGCCTCTGGACAATTCCGAGCCAATCCGTTCACCTAGGGATAACATAGCAGCTGACATGGCTGATACTCGTTCTTCATCCATCTCGCTCGGTAAACTGGATGCTATAGGCAGCCCATCAGGAGAAACTAAAGCAGCTCCTTGAACCTCACTGGTGCTGGTGACAAAATTTTGGATAATGGTCTCCAGCTTGGCGGTATTAATGGTCATGGTTATCCATTCCTCATCAAAACGTTACTGCTCAATCGAGTTTGTCGAAAATAGAGTGATAGGGAAAGTCTAGCCAATTATTAAGGTCTAGTTGCCATACTCGGTGGTTGCCGTAAAATCGTCGGAGATGTGGCTTGGGTTAGCAGATCAGGAACTATAGCCCGAAGGTAAATAAGACCTATGAAACCTTTTCCCCCAGATCAGGAAGCCTAGGGCGTGTCTTCAAACTCCGAGTACCCCCGTTTCCCTTAAAAAAGGGGGACTTTGAGTATGGCTCCCCCCTTAATAAGGGGGGCTGGGGGGGATCTAATATCTTGCGGAAAACTTTGAAAACACACCCTAGTGTCAGACTATGGCCTAGACTCGGGTCAAATGAGCTATAATTCAGACTTTGTGGTGCCTGAAATTGCCTGG
>NZ_JAAHIE010001368.1:0-1131 GCF_010671945.1 Moorena sp. SIO4E2 | reverse complement strand
GGTTTCCCCCATGAGCGACTGCATCAAGACAACAGGTAAGCATTAGTTTAATCTGAGTTACGTTAGCTGACCACTGACCACTGACCACTGACCACTGACCGCTGACCGCTGACCGCTGACCACTGACCACTGACCGCTGACCGCTGACCACTGACCACTGACCGCTGACGGCTGACGGCTGACCGCTGACCGCTGAATGCTTACTTGGGACCAAATCCCGAGATGGTAAGATTAGATGATAATCTTCTGCCTGATTACACTGCCTTGGATCTAAAAGAACGTCTAATCACCCACCTCAGCCAGATAGTACGCGATCGCGATCCGTATATGGCATCTGCGGGACATTTCTATGTCCAGGAGTACATCCGCCAGGAATTAGAACAGTGGGGAAGCGTTGAAATTCACAAGTTTCAGGTGTCGGGCAAAACCCATCATAATCTGATTCTGAATCTACCGGGAAAAGAGGCGAGACCGCAACAGTTTGCTCCGATTTTAATTGGCTCTCACTATGATGCGGTACCTGGAAGCCCAGGAGCAGATGATAATGGTACCGGCGTAGCGGTGCTATTGGAATTAGCTAGAGCCTTTGCCACTACTGGGCCTAAACACCCAGTCCGACTGGTAGCATTTGATATGGAAGAGTATGGATTGCTCGGAAGTGCTGCCTATGCTGCCTATTTAAAAGAACAACAGCAACCCTTGCGGTTAATGCTGTCTTTGGAAATGTTAGGGTATTGCGATCGCACTCCCAATTCCCAAACCTACCCACCAGGACTAAAATATTTTTACCCCAATCAGGGGGACTTCATTACCTTAGTGGGAAACTTGCCAACAATCCTTGACTTGAGGCATTTAGCTCGCCGTATCCGCCAAGTGGGGATCCCTTGTCAGTGCTTACCAATACCATCACGAGGGATAATCGTTCGTGAGACCAGGCTCAGTGATCACGCTCCATTTTGGGACCAAGGTTATCGAGCTTTGATGGTAACCGATACAGCATTTCTGCGCAATCCCCATTACCATCAACCAAGCGATCGCATTGATACCCTAGATTTAGATTTTCTCACTGGTGTCTGTCGTGGCTTAATCGCTGGTCTTGGAAATCTTGTCTAGGGGAATCGGGAGTCGGGA
>NZ_JAAHIE010001367.1:0-1132 GCF_010671945.1 Moorena sp. SIO4E2 | reverse complement strand
TTGCTGGCGGTTGGGCTGAATGCTATCAAAGGCACCACAGTAAATCAATGCTTCCAAACCACGGCGGTTAAGGGTGCGCAAATCCACGCGATCGCATAAATCTGCCAAAGCCTTAAACTCACCACCAGTCTCCCGAGCCTTGATAATACAATTAATTGCTCCGTGTCCCAAATTCCGGATTGCTGAAAACCCGAACAATATACTATTAGAGATTGGGGTAAAATCAAAATCAGAACGATTGATATCCGGTGGCAAAATCTCAATCCCCATGGTTGAGCAAGTAGCAATATATTTCTGTATCTTGTCCGTGCTGTTACTACTCGCTGTCAGCAGCGCTGCCATATATTCAACTGGGTAATTCGCCTTGAGATAGGCAGTTTGATAGGTTACATAGCCATAGGCGGTAGAGTGGGATTTGTTGAAGCAATTGGAAGCAACCATACCGTTTGCCAAAATAAAATTATGGTCGCTCTTGACACCAATATCATAGACAGGTTTAGTGCCTAAGGATTTGCGACTGATGATTTTAACCATCCCATGATTTTCTCCTTTACTCTGTAGACAAATGGAGATTTAACCTCCAGAATAACTATAGCTTTTTTTGATTATATAAACAAGCGCTCAATGGTCAAGTTTTATAATAATTTTATTCCTGATTTGACGGTTGACTGTTAACTGGTTACTGGTTACAAACCACTGTCAACCGTCCAAGAACAACCAGTTATTTATTTACTTATTATCTAATTCCTCCCCAGTATCAAAAATAATCACAAATTCGACATCAGGCATCAGCTGTCGGAGACGGCGCAGGTGACCCTCTGCATCAGAACGGTTACGGAAGCGAGCAACAACCACTCGTTGGATTTTGGGTAATAACCGCACAATTACCCACGGACTAAGACGGTCTCGATAGGTCATAATTAAATTATCTGGGCGACCGAAGAAGGCGCTCAAAGGAGTGAAGGTTCCGTAACCTTCCGATCAGCTAGGGTTCAAGCGAAGTTCCCACCCAAAGGGGCATAACGAGATGGATATCAACGGCTCACAAGCTGAGGTACTCCCGAATTGTTATGTCTCACAGCTAGAGGGTAATGCGTAACCAGAAGCATATACCGCATGATAATGGAACGTT
>NZ_JAAHIE010001366.1:0-1133 GCF_010671945.1 Moorena sp. SIO4E2 | reverse complement strand
ATATTGTAGAAACTACTCAGAAGTTATCCGAAAAATTATTTAATGGTTGGGTGAGAGTGGAGAAATTACTGGTAACTCACTTCAGTAATCCTTTAGACGGCTTGTGGTCTAAAGTAGGCTCCACAACTCCCCAAGACAAATTTTTGGATAGCTTCTAAGCAGCTTACGGGCAATGTATAGCAAGGTGGAAGTTACGGTCTACGGCTTTTCCGGTAGAATCGTTAGTAGCAACCCAAACCCCTTTGGTGGTGCCGGAGCGTGTGGCTACAGTAACTTCACCAGATGGTTCAGTGCCAAAGCCTGTAGTGCCTAAAGTAGCAGTGTAGGCACACTTACGGACATCCCGGTTGAACAAGACTTCGTACCGACCTTTGAGAACTTTTTTTGCTTTTGCTGCACCGAATCCGCGATCCAACTTGCCGTTGTTGCCGACTACAGCAAATAGGGTTTTTGCACCCTTGGTGGAGGTAGTTGTTAAAGTAAATCGTTCGGTGCTGGGAGTGATTGGACGAGGCTCGTTATTATCTGCTAAGGCTTTGCCTTGAGGAATGCCGAGGCTGATTACACCTAAAGATAGAACTACAGACGCGATCGCTACTTTACTACGAAACATGATCAGTCTCCTGGTTTGAACTTTGAAGTTTGTAATGTGAATACTGAGGTGTTTCGGTCATTGGCTGACTCGAATTCAACCTCTAATTACATTTCTGAATCCCATCCAAGATTTACGCAGTGGATGGTTTAATCTTTACAAAACTTAAAAAAAAGCTCTGGTCAGACCTGGCATAAAAAGCCGGAAAAGTGCCTAAAACCTAGGATGGGTAAGTAACGCACCCTACTCTTAGCATCAGAAGAAACCCCATGAGAATAAACCATGGCGGCCTGTGAGCAGATACCCTGAAAGCGATCGCCTACTTTGATCTGGCTATGGTTATAAAGTTAGTGAAATAGCAGTAACGATTAAGTTGATCTATGTCGGAAACACCCCAAACCTCAGCTCAACAAGAGCTGGACAGTACCATGGCAAGTCATGAGCTAACTGCCACCACAGCCAAATGGTTTGACTATCCAGTGCGAGTCCATCCCCACCACACTGACTATGCTGGTATAGTCTGGCATGGTACCTACATTGG
>NZ_JAAHIE010001365.1:0-1135 GCF_010671945.1 Moorena sp. SIO4E2 | reverse complement strand
GAGTCGAACTACAAACGCATGCAACGGTTTTTCCGAAAATTTGACATCGATTACACCGTGATCGCTAAACTGGTGGTGAGTTGGATGCAAATTCCTCAACCGTGGGTATTGAGTGTAGATCGTACTACCTGGGAGTTTGGCTCTCGGTGCTACAACATCCTGACCTTGGGCATTGTCCATGAAGGGGTAGCCTTTCCTGTACTGTGGTGGATACTCAATAAAAAAGGAAACTCCAACAGCGATGAGCGGATGCGGTTGATCGAACAGTTTTACAAAATTTTTCCGGATGCTCAGGTTTGCTGCTTGTGCGCCGACCGAGAGTTCATTGGTAAAGCCTGGGTGCGCTATCTCCTGCTAGAGCCATCAATGCCATTTCGATTGAGGATTCGAGCCACAGACAAGATTGAACACAATGGCCGTTCTCTGGCAGCCCAAGTACTCTTTGCCCACTTGAAGGTGGGTCAATCCCAAACCCTTAAGGGAACCAGCCGGGTTTGGGGTCTTTGTGTTGCCGTTGAGGCATTGCGCCTTGATAATGGCAAGCTCTTGGTGGTCATTGCTCCTTCCAACAGCGAGGGGTTGGTGGCCGATTATGCTTTACGCTGGGGAATTGAAACCCTCTTTGGCATTTTCAAGACTCGGGGCTAATGCCATTGAATCGACTCACTTCACTGAGGCAGAGCGCTTGGGAAAGCTCTTTGCACTGTTGACTTTGGCATTATGCTGGTCTATGCGAACCGGGTTATTCCTTCATCAGCTCCAGCCCATTTCGATTAAAAAACATGGTCGCCGAGCCAAGAGTATTTTCCGATATGGTCTTGACCATCTTCGTCATATTGTACTCAATCCTTCTTCCCTCAATGAAAGAGATTTTCTTCAATCTCTACAGTTTTTGTCCTGTACTTAGATTTGCTCCACACATATGGCCTAATAATTGACAAAAATTAACAGAATATTAAAAAGGTTTATCCGAGTAATTATCACTAAAACAATGGTTATATAAAGGTTATCGCTTTCACGAAAAATTAACTAAAACTTTAACTCTATAAAGCTTTGATAAAAAAAACTTTTATCAGATAAAATTCCATAGTTTATTCCTTTATCCACAATGGATGTAATCTGTAATTATCAGGGG
>NZ_JAAHIE010001364.1:0-1137 GCF_010671945.1 Moorena sp. SIO4E2 | reverse complement strand
ACGCCAGAAAAAGGGCAAAGGGCTAGCTAAATCTTCCCAACACTCTGAGCCACACGAAAACCGACCTTGACCAAGGTGAAAATGGGCACGTTCAAGTAGTAGTCGGAGCGGAAGGCAGAACGGCACTCCCCAGGCAAGGTATCCCACGAACCGCCCCGCATAATATAACGATTAAGATTATTAAAAGGATTAAAATTAAAAGGATTCAAAAGATTAAAAGGATTATGATTTGTACTCCAGACACTCCCATCTGTAGGGGCTCCTTTGTAATTATCATGCAAAGGATCCGCACACCACTCCCAAACATTACCGTGCATATCGTATAAGCCAAAGCTGTTGGGAGGAAAACTTCCTACTGGGGTGGTTTCTCCTCGAGAGTACCCTTTTGCTTCCTCTGCATAAGTATTTGAAGCGTTATAATTAGCTAATTTACTGGTTATGGTCTCTCCATAATGGAATGGTGTGGTAGTTCCTGCTCTACAGGCATATTCCCATTCCGCTTCACTCGGTAATCTGTATTGCTTTCCTGTATATTTAGAGAGGCGATCGCAAAATTCCACTGCATCCAACCAGGTTACTTGCTCCACTGGTCGATTCTCTCCTTTAAATTCAGAGGGGTCTGGATCTAAGTCCCAGTTAACTTTTGGCAGCTTTTCAACCACAGCTCGCCATTGCGCTTGGGTTACCTGATATTTCCCCAGCAAAAAAGGTTGAATGCTTACTTGGTGTACAGGTCTTTCCCTGCCATCACTACCCCTCTCACTTTTCGAGGAACCCATTAAGAAGTTTCCTGCTGGGATAGACACCATTTCTAGGTCTACTCCATTCCCCAGATCTTGAGTGAAATAACGCGCTTGCTGGGATTCTCGGTTGATTATTACTCCTCTACGGTTAACTGTTACTACTTCAAAGGAAAACTGCTTTAAAGCTATTTGCGTTTTCGAGTTTGGAAGTATAACTGGATCAGGTTGTGGATTTAAGTTTTGTTTGTAAACTAATAAAATATAAAAGTTATTGGCATTGTCTTTTAACCATTGCTCTAGTTTATCAGCCTGTGACTTGGGAATATTTCCATTTACTAATAAACTTAATAATAAATGATCAACAAATTTGACAATCAGTTTTTCATAATCATTT
>NZ_JAAHIE010001363.1:0-1137 GCF_010671945.1 Moorena sp. SIO4E2 | reverse complement strand
GGTTATAATAGACTTAATACAAAATTCTAATGTCAAATGCCCAAAAAAGCTTATTTAGCTGACCATCTGAGTAATGGTGAACTGAAAAAAAGATACAGAGCTTCTCAAGACCCCGTAGAAGCAAGAAGATGGCATTTATTATGGAAAATTTCTCTAGGCTGGACAATAAAAAATGCAGCGGTCGCTGTAGGAATAAACTATCAATATGCTTTTAAAATTATTAAAAAATATAATGAATTGGGAGAAAAAGGAGTCAAAAATCTTAAGAAAAAAAGTGTTAAGCATCCCAGAGGTAAAAAGCCATTATTAAACGAAAAACAGTTCCAAGAATTAACAGTTCAACTAAAAAAAAGACCACCAGATGGGGGAATATGGACTGGACCCAAAGTAGCTAGATGGATTGAAAATATAACCGGAATTGAAAAGGTTTGGAATCAAAGGGGGTGGGATTACTTAAAAAAGTCAAAATATTCTTGGCAGAAACCCAGACCGAAACATCGAAAAGGAGACCTGATTGAACAAAATAATTTTAAGGATAATTTTCCTTTAACAGTCCAACAATTACGATCAAAATTTCCCGATGCTCAGGTAGAGGTCTGGTTTTTTGATGAACACAGAGTCGGATTAAAGCCAATTATCAAAAAAATCTGGGCTCCTATAGGAGAAAGACCTACAGCAGTAGTGCAACATCGTTATGAGTGGTTATATGTTTATGGATTTGTTGAACCAAAAACGGGAAAAACTCTCTGCTATTTAATCCCAAGAGTCAATAATCAATGGTTAAGTTTAGTCTATCAAGCCTTCGCATTAGATGTGGGAGTTAATCAAGAAAAAGTTATTCTTTTAGTAGAAGATAATGCCGGATGGCATCGAAGTCAAAAGGTAAAAATACCAGAGGGAATAATTGTGAAATTTCTTCCTCCTTACTCTCCGGAACTACAACCAGCAGAGAGATTGTGGTCTTTGATAGATGAACCTCTGGTGAATGAATATTTTAAAACTATAGATGAAATTGAAGAACGTTTAGTAACTCGTTGTCAGCTACTCCAAAGCATGACCTCAGAGATTAAAAATTTAACTAATTATCATTGGTTAACTTATGACTAACTTTTATAAGCTTTTATAAACCGGATTTAG
>NZ_JAAHIE010001362.1:0-1138 GCF_010671945.1 Moorena sp. SIO4E2 | reverse complement strand
GCAAAATAAAGCTCTACAGTCAGCTAAAAAAATCAAGGCAAAGGAAGATGATACGAACAACAACGAACTTCCTTTTTCAGAAAATAAACTTCTCTATCCTGGTTTAACAGGAACAGTTAAGGCTCAAGGGTTGTGTTTATCAACTGAAGCTTCCTTAGACTCAGAGATTAACGATAAAAATCTAGATGGGGATCTGAAATTTCTTGCCCAGATCGTATCTATCTGCATATATTTTATTCAAAACGACCCCTCCCTACATCATTGCCTGAAAAGTATTAAATTTTTTGGTATAACCCGTTTTAATTCCCAGCATAGAGAGGATTATATCAAAACCTTGATACTTTTTTTCAAAAAAGTCAAAGACCATGAACAAGATCCGATTAAATCCTTAAAGGCAAGGCTGGACTTAGACGAGGCGATTAACTCATTAGTATATCAGCCTTTAGCTGACCCAAATTCCTGGTGGTGTAATTTGCAGAAAGATGCAAGAAAAACCCTTGACAAAGCAGTGGAAAGAGTTAATAGTATGGAGGGTGATCAAGCAGGATGTCAATGGCTTTTAGGTGTTCGAGATGATATTATTAAATATACAGAGAACAAAGATGACGTAATCGATAAATTACAGGTTAGAGGTACTCCTGGTAAAGTCTTAGCTTGCTTGCGTGTTTACGCTTGGATTAATCAAGAAAAAATGCCTGGTCGAGTAATCTTTTACCCAAAATAGCTTATCCTTTGTTTGACCAAGGCAAGATACTCCTTGAAGTGTGGAATTCCATAACTCCTGAAAAAAACTGACCTAACCGAAAAATCCGCCCATCCCAACTCATTCTTGACCTGCTTAAATCCCAGAAGTGTTGAACGTTTTAAACGTTCAGCACTTCTGATTACACCCATGGAGCAGTCTTGATTGATCTTTACATTGACCCCGCCTATTGCTGACGAGGCTTAGGTGCAGCGTTGATTTATGCGATCGCAAACGAAATGACCTGCATAAACTGGACAGTTATGGGAGGGCTAGGCCGTGTTTTCAAAGTTTTCCGCAAGATTTAGATCCCCCCCAACCCCCCGCGCGGAAGGGGGGAGCCATTCTCAAAGTCCCCCTTTTTTAAGGGGGATTTAGGGGGATCTCCGAGTTTGA
>NZ_JAAHIE010001361.1:0-1140 GCF_010671945.1 Moorena sp. SIO4E2 | reverse complement strand
TGTAGTTTTCCCCCAAAGCGGGTGCAGTTTGTGGCCATTGCTGTACGCTTCCCAGATTAATATGCTCGACCAAGAGCAACATCGGCGTACTAACCCGACATTTGATACGGAATTTGCTCTAGGATTACTGACCACTTCTATTCCGATATCGATTGCTGTGAATTTGATTATTTTTTCTAATAGCGAGTTTTTTATCTCACCGTCCCATCTGGGATTAGTCGGAACTATCCTTTTGCTCCTGTTCAGGATAGCAAAGGGAATCGGGAATCGGGAATCGGGAATCGGGAATCGGGAATCGGGAATCGGGAAGAGAGAATCGGGAAGAGAGAATCGGGAATAGCGATGGGTTGCATCAAGACACAGAATCAACGTCACAGAAGACTGTACCTCATAACTGCGAGAAAGGCTATGATTTAATTTTGGTTGTGACCATTAGGCAGTAGCAGGAAAACTGCCACCAATGAAATGGATATCACTAAAGGTTTCGATCCACAGACGAGCGCCACAACCCAGTGGCTTATCGGGCTGATAGACAATCCGACAAGGACCGAGGATTTCGACTTGATTGCCGTAGAGATTGTTGCCGCTTCGTTTTACTGAAATGACTGGCTGACGCTCTTCGGGACTTTTGTGATTGTTGCTGCCAATCCGATTGCGGTTGACATTGATTTTGGCCAGAGCAGGAGGACGACTAGTACGCCATTTGCCCTTTGGTCCACGCTTCTTCTCTATGATTTGGGGCAGATTGTTGAACAGAGGAATAATCCAGAATTTTCCGCTTTTATAAGCACCCCGGACGCGACCATCATTGAGGAGTTGACGCAAGCGTCGAGAAGAAATACCTAACAGAGAAGCGGCTTCAGTAGTACAAACGGACTTGTTCATGAGTGGACTTCCTTTACTCTTCCGATATCACTATTATAATGGGAAAAGTTTGCTCTATGGGTGTTTGTCAATTATTGTTAATATTTCTTTACAAACACTTTTTGAGGTAAGCTATCAGCTATCAGCTCTCAGCTATCAGCTATCAGCTATCAGCTATCAGCTATCAGCTATCAGCTATCAGCTTTTGAATAAAATAAATAAGCATTGGTTTAATATTTTTTAGGTCAGCATTAGGTATTAGCCATTAGGCTAAAT
>NZ_JAAHIE010001360.1:0-1141 GCF_010671945.1 Moorena sp. SIO4E2 | reverse complement strand
TTCTAGCATCGACAAACAAGGCCTTTCGGGTGACGAATTGGAACGTGAGCTGACTTTGATGCAGGCGTGTTGGGCATTTTTTGATGATGTGCGACGGCGAGTGTCAGCCGAGATGCAGAAAGGTCCGCGAGGGGGTGGGCGAGACCGAGATCAAATTGTCCGCCATACCTTTGCGGCCGAGCAGCAATGGGCTAAGAAGATCGGTGTACTCACTCCTGATGGTGCGATGTTAACCGACGAAGGGCTAATATCGCACCGTGATGCCTATTGTCACGCAATACGAGGCTACCATTCACAGGGCAAGATGGCTGGCAAGGTGGCAAAATGGCCCCTACGCTACCTGATTCGTCACACAGCTTTTCATACCATGGATCACGCCTGGGAAATGGAAGACAAAGATCTGACCACTCATATAGCAAACCAGAAAATCTAGCGGACGGGTCATTCGGTCGCTTCGTAGCAACCCCGACGACAGCGATCATCTAATAAATTGGGCCGTAGAATGGGTTGCGCGAAACTTGGATCCGATTCCGTTACCGCCGCCTTTATACCAACGGTAATCGATGAGATTGTGTTGAAAACAAACTAATAACGTCGTCTAGCCCAGCAAGGAGTTCACAGCTATGATTTTGCCCCACAAAAATATCCCGGCCCAAAACGGCTTCTACAGCAAAGTGACTGATAATCGGCTGATTAAAAGCGATTCGGCCGGTGCGCAAACATTCACCTTGCAGACTCAAACGATCCCCCCAGGTGGCTATATCGCTTTGCATTACCATGCTTACGAAGAATCGCTGACGTTTCTTTCTGGCCGTGTGACCGTCACAATCGGTGAAAAAACAACTGAGGTTGAGGCGGAAGTGACGATTTTTATTCCGCCACACACCAATCACAGTGTACAAAATAATGGGGCTAAGCCTGCCCGCTTGATTGCGGTACACGGCACGGCCGAGCCAAGTGTAATTTATCCTAACGGTCGGCCGGAGCCGGTTGAGTGGTAAGTGTTTGCAACAACAACGGCCATTGTGATCGATTGAAAAATCTGTGCCTAATCCGTAGCCAACGCTCATAAAATCAACTACTATTGCCAGCCGGTGCGACACGCCGCCTAAACCCAAAAAACATCTCAGGAGAATGTGAT
>NZ_JAAHIE010000136.1:0-15336 GCF_010671945.1 Moorena sp. SIO4E2 | reverse complement strand
TTCAGTAGTGTGCTCTTCCAATCTCTATGGCGATTATTTTATTATACTAATTTATCCTAGCCACCCTAGGAGAGCAAAAAAGTTAAATAATACTGTTTAACTATGTACCTAAAGGGGAAGGGTTTTAGGGCTATTGAAAGAATTCAGAAAGTCAATCATAATACAGGAATTAGTTGGGTGAAGCAGATTGATAATCAGCTACCTGATTATCATAAAAATTACAAAACACCACAAGTGGGTAAACTAGATAAACTGCAAACATTTATAGCAAAAAAAAACTAAAATTTGGGTCTGGACATCTTTAAACAAGGATTCCGATGATATTTGATAATATGTAATAGGATAATAAAGGGCAAAACCTTTTAAAAAAATCATAAAACAATCAATAATTTTTATTGCTATTTTTGGATTACATATGGATATAAAGTTTACCATCAATTTAGTCCAAATGGAGACCATATCGTTAGTAAAAAATCAATGACAATGGTCGAAGGATAGAATAGTCGTTTGCGTCATTATCTAGCGCGTTCACATCGTAAAAACTTTTGTTATTATAAGTCAATATAGATGTTATATTTGTCAATAAAGTCATGATTGAATATCTCAAAAACAAAAGGATTACTAAATTAATTTCAGTATTAATTTCAGTTTAACATTTGGGAGGTATTATGAAGCGATCGCTATCGAAAAAAACTCTAAATCATCCCACAGTAATGCAACGCCAATTTTTTAACTATTCCCTGTTCCCTATTCCCTGTTCCCTATTCCCTGTTCCCTATTCCCTGTTCCCTATTCCCTACTCCCTGCTCCCTATTCCCTACTCCCTGCTCCCCATTTTGCCAAGTATTGACTACAATTTTCTAGGATGGCTTTGGCAGGTGTTTTAGCTTTGGACTTCGTCTACTAAGCAGGGAGTACACCTTGGCATAACGTTGTGACCAGTTGCTCAATACCAGAAGGGGGTAGTGGTTTTATGCCTAGAGTAGGATAGTGTTACTGGTCACTTATTTGACCAAGCCATGGGGCACTTGGGAAATCTTTGTTTATATAGCTCTGGTAAGGTTTCCCCGAGATAGTCTTGCTAAGTAAGCAGCATAAATCATTCCAGGAGAAAACGATGACCATTTCTCGTGTAAAAACAATTTTAGCGACCGTGTTACTCAGCACAGTATTGCTGGTAACATCCTGCGCTCAAAAAGCCCCCTCTCGTTTTGACCAGGCACAACAGGCCAGCAGCCAGGCTAGAAGTGGTCAGGCTGTTACCAAGAATGCCACTCAAGGGTCTCAATTCAACAAGTTTTTCCCACCATCAGGGGGTGGTTATCAACGAGTATATACCCAGGAGAAAAAAGGTTTTGCTCAAGCCAAGTTGAAGAAAAATGGCACTGAGGTGGCAGTTCTCTCAATTTCCGATACCAGCAGCATTCCTACCACTGCTGCCAAATATCAGCAAAGTGGTCAAACCATTGCTGGTTATCCAGCCCGGGAAATTGGTTCCACTCAAACCGCTATTTTGGTCGGTAAGCGCTACCAGGTAAAGATCCAATCCCGAGATCCGTCGTTTACCGCTAGCGATCGCAAAGCCTGGTTAGCAAAATTTAACCTCAGTGGTCTTGCCCGACTTTAGTAAATAAATGCTACAAGGAAAAAGGTGAATGGGGAATAAGCATCCTCAATCACACGAATCACGGGTGAGTAGGTCATTAGTCATCAGTCATTAGTTATCAGTAACTACGATCAGTAACTACGATCAGACTCGGTGTTGGTCACTCAGGACTAATAACCAAGGACTAATGACCAAGGACTAATGACTCGAAGGTATCAGATTGTAAAGGAGTCTGAGTGTGAGCAAAGCAATTTTTGAAATCGTTGATGATCTGCCAACGAAGAACCTGACCATCTCGGCGCTGAAGTCTCTAGACTTTGTTGTGCCTGGAGAGTGGGAAAATTTAGTGGGATTTGAAAATACCATTCGTGCGATCACTGGTGAAGAAGACGAAGAGGTAATTCAGGAAATTGGCGATCGCGCCGTCTATCTGTTCAATGACCGCTCCCAGGGCTACCAACGAGCGCTGTGGATTTACCAAACCATTGATAGCACTGGTACGGCTTTGGGTACAGCAGCTTTAGCGAACAAGGTTGGTGAAAAAATTCCCTTGTTGGGTTTCTTGAACAGGTTGACTCCGAAAGCTGACAAAGCCCAAACTATCGATCTGTCCATCAAAGTGGTAGGGGAATTGATCGGCTTTTGCCAAATTAATGGTCTGCCTGGGGATAGCATTGGTGACTTTGTGGGTGCCTTAGCTGACTATAGTGGCGCATCTATAATGCGTATGGCAGCACTGGTTTGTTTTGATGGTCTGATTCCCCTTGGTCCTGACTTTATCATGGGAGTACAGTCAACTCTAGAGCGTCTAACTCCCAACGAGTTGGAAGAAAGTGGGAGTTTCAAAGGGATCCAGGATGCGATTCCTGGGGATGATTCCGAAGGCAAGCTCAACTTTATTGGTCAAAGCTTTGAATCGGTGAAGGGATGGATGAGTGATTTCGTTACTGACCGAGGTGTGACCCCAGAACAAATCGCTAATAACTTGCAAAGTTTTATTGAGTTTTCTGATGACAAGTTAGACTATCTCGCCGCTTTTCTGGATATGTCTACTAACTATTATGAACACACTGGCATTCAAAGTCTGGCGCGTAGCTTAATTGAACGCGCCGCAGCGGAAATCTAGCACCATTTACGCATTAGTAGACAATTACGTTCGTCAGACAGACGTTGGTAGGAAACTTCGTCTGTCAGCTGATTCATAAACATCAACCCTCTGCCTCCTTCTTTTTCTAAAGGGTCATAGTCCTCTTGGCAGAGGGATTCCAGCTTGGATTGGAAATCAAAAGGCTGTCCATAGTCCCAAAGCCGCATTTCTAATCCATCAGTAAATAACTTTAACTCCAGCTCTATTACTGTAGTTTTAGGTAAATGTCGATGAGCATGGCGTACTACATTAGTAAATCCTTCCACCAAAGCAATTTGACACTGCTGCCAAAATTGCTGAGGCAGTAGGTCAGAAGTGAATTCCTCAAACCACTGTAATACATCTTTGACTTCACTCAAGTCTGTTTGGACCATTAGACGAGATTCTCGAAGCGGTTTTCCATTGCACATTAACCGACTGAGTTTCCAGGTTTTATTAATAAGCACCACTATTTTGTAAGATAAAAACAACAATGACTCTTCTGCAACACGGAGGTTCCGATCATCATGTCGATGCAGATCGGTCTAGTGGGAACCACTATATTAGCCTAAATTGATCGAATTTGATGGTACTTTTAAAAATTCTGGTGTTTACACGGTCTATGGCATTAGACTTCGCGGCAGTTGTCGGGAACTTCGGACAAGGGAACTTTGGATCAGCGGACAATAATTGAGAAAGACAGGATCACAAAAATACTTTGACAAGAGGTCTATTCTAATCTACTATTAAAAAATAGTTTTCGGTTCCAAGGTAAGCTAGGCTGGCATTTCATAAATTACCATCACCTTCCCCAGTAGGGGCGAAGGTGATGGGTCCAAACTCATCTAACCATAAAACTACATTCCATCTTTACGAACCACCACCAGGATAGTTTTGAAGATAATTCTGATATCATGGGCTAAGCTCCAGTGATGTTGGTATTTTAAGTCCATTTGAATGATATCTTCAAAACTACGGATTTTTGAGCGTCCATTCACCTGCCACTCACCAGTGATACCCGGTTTTACGTTTAAACGTTGCCACTCGGGAACCTCATATATTTCTACTTCATTGACTGTTGGTGGTCTTGTACCTACTAAACTCATCTCCCCTTTCAGAACATTCCAGAACTGAGGCAGTTCATCCAAGCTGGTTTTCCGTAAAAAATGACCTACTCTGGTGATTCTGGGGTCATTCTCATTCTTAAAAACTTTGCCATCAGCTTGATTTTTAACTTTCTCTTTTAGCTGTTCAGCGTTAGCACACATGGAGCGAAATTTCCAGATCCGAAACCGCTTTCCCATCCAACCACAACGGATTTGACCAAAAAAAATCGGACCAGGGCTATCTAGCTTAATAGCAAGGGCAATGGGAAGAAATAAAATACCAGTAATTCCCAAACCCACGATTGCACCCAGAATATCGATTAATCGCTTCACCGGAGATCTAACGGAGGGATGGGTTGTTGGTAAGTGATTTACTGATTTGTTGGTGCTTAGTGTGGTACTATTATCTGATGGTTGTATGGTTAACCTTTGGTCTAGTCCTGTAATGACCAATACAGACATGACTTGGGGAGTGACATTTTTAAGCAACGTTTTAACCCCTTGTTCTAGGGCGCTTTTGTGATTACTCACTAATGCACCGATACCACTGCTATCGATAAAATTAGTCTGGTGAAAATCAAATATGATTGTTTCAGGCAGAGGAATTTTTTGGAGAAGCTGCTGGAATAGTTGCTTAAACTCCACAGCTTCTAGTACACTGACACGACTGGGTAATTCCACCACGGGAGTATCTTGTGAGAACACTACCAGGAAATTGTCGCTCTTGACTGAATCAACCATCATAGAAGAAAAAGGGCTAGATTTTAACCTATAGTCTTGACCATTATTTTGTCCTAGAACGCTAGGATTCGCCAAAAAAATAGTCAAATATTATGAAATCTTTGAAAATCTGAACATGCTCTGTGGGACTCAAGCAACTGCCCGCCTGATCGAAGTTTTTTCTGCTATTCAAGGAGAAGGGCTAAATGTTGGCACTCGTCAGATCTTTATCCGGTTTGCCCTATGTGATCTAAGATGTCATTTCTGTGACAGTTTCCATACCTGGGCTGTCCCTCCTCAATGCCAGGTGGAACAGACTCCCGGTAAGCGTGATTTTGAAACTTATCCAAATCCAGTCCCCCTGCGATCGCTACTGAAATGGGTTGACAGACAAAATCAACATCGATTGCACGATAGCATTAGCCTCACTGGTGGTGAACCTTTACTTCATACTCCGTTTCTGGTGGAATGTCTGCCTGAGCTACGACAGTTAACTGGATTGCCCATTTACCTAGAAACTGGCGGTCATCGTCCTGAAGAGATGGCAAGGCTTTTGCCCTATTTGGACTCAGTGGGTATGGATATTAAGTTGCCCAGTGTGAGTGGAGAAAACAGATGGGCTGCTCACAGGGAATTTCTCAAGCTGTGCCACAACTCATCAGTGGAGGTATTTGTCAAGTTAATTATTGATTGCCACACTGACCCCACGGAGTTAGAACAATCTGCTGATTTGGTAGCAGCGGTTAGCGCGGAAATTCCAGTATTTCTGCAACCAGTGACTCCGTTGGAGGGGTCTGGGCAACCAATAGTTGCTCCTACTCCGGAGCAGGTTTTGGCTTGGCAGGCTTTAATGAAGCATTCTCTTAAGCAGGTAAGGGTGGTGCCTCAGACCCATAAAATTATCGGTCAGCTTTAGGGGTCTGTTGAAAGTTAGCTGGTTGAAAGTTAGCTGGTTGAAAGTTAGCTGGTTGAAAGTTAGCTGGTTGAAAGTTAGCTGGTTGAAAGTTAGCTGGTTGAAAGTTAGCTGGTTGAAAGTTAGCTGGTTGAAAGTTAGCTGGTTGAAAGTTAGCTGGTTGAAAGTTAGCTGGTTGAAAGTTAGCTGGTTGAAAGTTAGCTGGTTGAACGCGATTGCGTGGCCTTTTGGCCAAGGTTGAACGCGATTGCGTGGGCTTTTGGCCAAGGTTGTTCGCCTTTGGCGTTCGGTGAAGGGTAGGTTGTTTGCGTAGCGTGGCCTTTAGGCCAAGGTTATTTTAGTTGAACGCGATTGCGTGGCCTTTTGGCCAAGGTCAACAAACAACAGTCAGCAAACAACAGTCAACAAACATACAGTTAACAAACATAAAGTTAACAAACATAAAGTCAACAAACATACAGTTAACAAATAACCATCAACAAATAACCGTCAACAAACATACAGTCAACAAACATACAGTTAACAAATAACCGTCAACAAATAACCGTCAACAAATAACCAACAGTTAAGTCTTGCCTAGACATCACACTACATGGTTGTGCCTTCTCCCTTGGCTTTGGCTTGGGCTTTGGCTTTAGCGGCACTGCGTTTGAGAGCAGAGAGCCGGTCTTCGTATCTGCGCCGTAGACGACGACTAGGGGTGATTTCAATTAAGGTTTTCAAGGCACTGCCTAGACTCTTGTAGGCATTGGGTAGGGTATAACCAAAGCGAGTAGCTAGTGCGATCGCTTTTTCGTCAGCTTCGATAGCATATTTGAGGTTTTTCTCCCCATTGTTTTTTTGATAAAGTCGCCAACCTGAGACTCCGCATAGGGCTAATGCTAACAGCAGCAGTAAGCCATCTTGTACCCAGAGTTCCCCGACAGCACCCCCTAAACCAATGGCTAGGGCTGCCATTTCCCAGCCTTCTTTAGGAATTGTGTCATTTTGAATCCGGGCAACTTCATGCCAAAACAGGAGGTTACGCTGGTCAAGGGCGAGCTGCTCCCATTTAGTTAGGTCAATTTGAATTTCCACCTCGTCTGAACCTAGTTCTTCACAACGAACCAAGGGGGGATTGACTTCTGTTGACCCTTCCACCATCACCCAGCTTTGTAGCTCTGGTGGTAGTAAGGTTTTTAGTCGTCGGAGTTCACTCATTTCTGCTCTAGCAGAAGACGCTGCATAGGATGTCATTCATATCCTCCTACAAAAAACTTTTTCAAATTGAGCTGTTTGTGACCGGACAGTATCGACGAATTCGATTTACCCAAGTTTAAGATGTTGTGTACTCGACGAGAGTGAACTTCGAGGAAGCTAACTATCAGTAGTACGTCAAACTAATCCCTAAGGGTACTACTAGGCACTAAGCGCTTCGCCCATGGTCTTCTCTTTCTGTATTTAAATTTATAGTAGCGTTTCAGGGCTGACAGCTCAAAAACCAGATTAACCCATTACCAATTATCCCCATTACCCGATCACCCTATCTTCAGAATTTTCACCAGTAAATTAAGATTGCTTTGACACTCCCCGGTCATTAGACGCGGGGATTCTTAGATCAACGAGCCGCCGTAAACCGCCGAGTTCCAATCTTTGACGCCGCCAAAAATAGGACAATGCTTAACCAAAAACCCGTGAAAACACCAAGTCCCCAGTCAATTCACGACAGACCTAGAGGGCAGTTCTCCTTAAGCGTTGGAGTACTTCCTGGAAGTGCCTTAAAAGTCCGTTTCCCTTCCTTTTCCTCAAGTTCCGGTGTGCCCCACCGTACTTTGCGGTGCGCTTGACCTTGGCGAATTTAATTCGCCAAGGTCAAGCGCACCGTTTTTATCTCAAAGGTGATTCTTCTAGGTTCACACGCCAACTTTTAATTGACGGTTGGGTTTTTAAGGAGGAGTTTCCCTACCCTCCGAGCATTACTACTTTATGGTCAATCAAATTGCGGGTCTCTTTCCCGGTTGAGCCAACGGTTTTGCAGCCTGTACTCTATATTTAAGTCTACATTGGCTTTGACGATATTGGCTTTAACGATGATTCCGGAATTCCTCAAGATATTTTTCCACGGCGACTAAAGTCGCTACGAGCCTATATCCGGTGGTTTAAAAACACGGGGTTTTGGCTTGGGGAATTCCATAAAATTTTAGCGACCCTGTATCAGTCAATTTCCGGAATATATTGCAGCCGATCTGGAATAATTTTCAGCAAATCCTCTAATCATCCTGATATTCGGATATGACCAAGTCTTCCCAAAATCCTCCCCCTGAACCAGAGGCAAATCAAAGCCGGAGTGCTGTAGCCAGTATACTCCAATGGGGAAAACGTCCCTCTACTATTACCTTTGCCATGATCTCCCTGACCATTGGTCTGGTGGGATATTTTGGGGTCAGGATGTGGCTATACCAAAACTTACCTGGCTGGATTGAAACTGAACTGAGTAATGTCATCAAGCGAGATGTACGGGTTGGACAACTGAAAGCCTTATACCTGACTAGCCTGGAGTTGGGACCATCCTCTATCCCAGCTACCACCACTGACCCTGACCATGTGGCTATCAAAGCGATCAAAGTAGGTTTTAATCCCTTGCCTTTACTTGTCAAACGCTCTTTGCCTGTGACCATTAACTTGGTAAATGTGGATGTGTATGCCCAACAGGAAGCGAATGGGGAATGGATTAACTTAAAAGACTTGAATTTCGATAATTCCTTCTCTCCTCCGATTGATTTGGATGCTAAGGTGCGGGTGTGGAATGGTAAAATTGCCCTTTTACCCTATGGTCAGACTAATCCATTCAAGCTCAAACTTGATGCTACTGCTGGCTTATCCAACAACAATAAGCGTCTCAAGTATAGTATCACAACTGCTATTGCTGAGGGTAAGACCAAACTGGAGGGCAAGACATGGCTGACAACTGGGCAAAGTCAAGCTAGGGTCAACGTCCAAAACTTGGCATTGGCGGAGCTGATGCCGTTAATCAGAGCGGTTATTCCCAATATCCCAGCTAATCTCCAATCTGGTGAATTAGATGCCAAACTGAATATTTCCCTGCCTTCGGTTAAGGAAATCCCTGATGTTAAGGGTAAGGCTGAATTTAAAGGGATTCAGGTGCAAGTAAACCCGTTGAAGGCACCGGTGAAGGCTAACGCTAGACTGCGCTTCCAGGGAGACCAGGTGCGCTTGGAAAAAACTCAGGGGAGTTATGGAGCAATTGAAGCGTTGGTATCTGGTCAAGTCGGTTGGACAAAAGGGTTTGACCTGAATGTTGAGGTCACGCCCTTTAGCTTGGCGAAACTGCTGAAAACTGTTCCGCTGAAATCCCCAGTGCCAGTAGATGGGGAAATGGCAGCGGACTTATCGATTACCGGTCCGATTAACCAGCCAGAGGTGACTGGCACACTACGGAATACTAAAGTGACCACCATCGACAAGGTTAAGTTGGCTCAGATTCGGGCTGACTTGGCTGGGAATTTTTCCCAAGTGGTCTTGACGGATTTCTTAGTAAAACCTGAGGCAGGTGGGAAAATTACTGGGCGTGGTCAAGTAAGACTGGCTAGTGACCAGCAAGGGGGAACTAAACCTCAGGGAATGCCCCTAGCGTTCGATTTTATCGCTGCCCTTCCGGTGGATGCCATTGCATCTCCCTATAAGCTGCCATCTCAGATTACCCTGGGCAACCTCGACGCCCAAGCTACCATCAGAGGAAACACTCAAAACCCCCAAGGGAGTCTAATTTGGCAAGCACCAGCGGTATCCACTTCATCTTCAAAGAATATCGGGGTTTCTGGTGCTGGAGAACTCCTGTTGCTCAATCAGAATATTTTACTGCGTAACACCCAGGTCAAGGTCGGTAAAGGGAGAATCACTGCTACGGGTACAGGAAACCTTAAAACCAGTAAGTGGGAAGCTACTGTAGTGGCTAACGCTGTGCCTCTAGACCCCTTCTTACCCCTGTCGGGACAGTTAACCCAAGGAAAAATCAACCTCTCTGGTAGTTTCAAATCCTTTTCTCCTAAATCTATTGAGGCAACAGGAGATATGCAGGTGGGGGTAGAAGGGGGTAAGGTGAAGGCTACAGGTCAGGTAAATCGGGGCATGGTGGAGTTGGACGCCAGAGCCTCTAAAATTAAACTGAATAAGGTAGTGCCCAAGTTGGGTTTACCGATTGGTTTAGATTCTGGCAAAATCAACCTTTCTGCTTCCCTGGAGTCTCTGCTATCTTCTAGCTCAACTCCCAACCTCAATAGCCTGATGAATACTATCGATGGCAATTTTAATGGGTTGCTCGGGGTGGGTGGGGGTAAGGTTAATGCTACAGGTCAGCTAAATTCAGGGAATCTGGATGTTAATGCATTAGCTGGTCAAATTAAGCTCAATCCCCTAGTTCCCAATTTGGCCATACCAGTAGCACTACGGTCGGGTCAGCTTAATCTTTCGGGAACCCTAGCATCTCTTATCGCCTCTGGCTTGAATCGGGACTTCAATAGCCTCAATACTATCAAGGCCAATTTTGAGGGAAACTTAGGGGTCGCTGATGGTCAAGTTAATGCCAAAGGTCAGTTAAATTCAGGGAATCTGGATGTTAATGCATTAGCTGGTCAAATTCAGCTCAATCCCCTAGTGCCAGATGTAACCATACCAGTAGCGCTACGGTCGGGTCAGCTTAATCTTTCCGGAACGATAGCATCTCTGCTTGCCTCTGCCTTGAATCGGGACTTCAACAGCCTAAATACTATCAAAGCCAATTTTGAGGGAAACTTAGGGGTGGCTGATGGTCAAGTTAACGCTACAGGTCAATTAAATTCAGGAAATCTGGATGTTAATGCATTAGCTGGTCAAATTCAGCTCAATCCCCTAGTGCCAGATGTAACGATACCAGTAGCGCTACGGTCAGGTCAGCTTAATCTTTCCGGAAGCCTGGCATCTCTGCTCGCCTCTGCCTTGAATCGGGACTTGAATAGCCTCAATACTATCAACGCCAATTTTGAGGGAAACTTAGGGGTGGCTGATGGTCAAGTTAATGCCAAAGGTCAGTTAAAGTCAGGGAATCTGGATGTTAATGCATTAGCTGGTCAAATTAGCTTGAGTAATAGTATTCCTAATCTAGCGCTACCGATAGCTCTCAAGTCAGGTAAAGCTAACCTTTCTAGTTCTTTAGAGTCTCTACTGGCTTTCGGCTCATCATTTAACCTTGACCTACTCAAGGCAATTCAGGCTAGCTTTGATGGAAACCTAGGTGTAGGTGGTGGTAACGTTAATGCTATCGGTCAGTTAAGCTCTGGGGTGCTGACTGCGGATGCGATCGCAAACAGCCTGGATGTAGGGGAAATCGCATCCCAAATGGCCTTAGCTAACTTCCCAACTATCGATACAGAAATCGGGGGAAAAGTCAAGTTAAAGAGCCGACTTAACACCCTAGACCCCCCAACTCTACTGAATCAGACTGACCTACAAGCAGACCTTAACGGAGTACTAGCCCAAGGGAAACTTAACCTAAATAGCACCCTTAGCAAGGGTCTATGGCAAGCGGCAATTAATACCACTAATCTTGATTCCTCCTTACTGGTTAGTCAGTTATTACCGGAGCTGGGTAACCAAAAACTAGAGCTAGGACCGCTGAACAGTCAACTGAATTTATCCGGAAACCTCAATCCTCTGCTCAATCCTGGTGCTATTGCTACCATTAAAGCAAATACCCTATCGCTAGAGTTGCCAAAACATTCCTTTAATGCTAAGGGAGTAATCCTACTGTCCCATCTCACCAAAACTAACCCTAGTCAGATGCCATGGGAGATTGGAACTGATCTAAACCTAGAGGTTGGTTCTGATCTCAGTAAATTGCCCTATAACCTGCTATTGAGTCGGTTACCTTTGGAGCAAATTTCCCCAGGGTATCAAATTCAGGTCAAGGGTCAAGCTGACTTGAACGGTCGCATCCAAGGGAAAAATTTACTCTCAGCCCCTTTCCTACCTGGGAATTTGAATATGACCGGGAATCTACAGCTATCGAATTTGAAGGTTAACGACTTAACCTTTGAGCCAGTGTTAGCTGGGCCAGTAACCGTTGCGCCAGGACAAGAATTAGCCATAGATTTACGAGGAAAGAAAGATGCGATCGCAACTCGCCTCCAACCCTGTACTAGAGGAGACCAATGTCTTGCTCCCTATCTGCCTGCATCCTTTACACTCCAACAGGGACAAGGGTCACAATTCCCGATTCTGATCACAGGAGTACGCCGGGGAGATAACTTAAGGGCTCAGATCAAGAATTTTTCCCTAGCTATCCTTAATCTGACCCCTGGTTTGATCTACGGTATTCCCGGTAGATTGGAAGGCGAGGTAACAGGGCAAGCTAACCTGAATCTTTTCACCCTAGAAACCTCTGGTCGTAATACTATCGAAATTAAGGAACTTGCTATAGGAGAAATAAACGCTAAACAAGTTAGTGCTAACTTCTCCTATCAAGATCATATTGCCCAGATCGCATCAGCTGCTTTAATCTTAGGCAACAGTCGATATTTATTCAAAAATGGTCGATTTAATCTCAAGTCTCAACAAATAAATGGCAAGCTGACTATTCCAGAAGCTTATATTGAAGACATCCTGACTATTGTCAAAGGTGTTGATATTATCGACATCGCTCAAGGATTCCAAACTACTAATTCCTCTACTACTAATTCCTCTAGTGATAAAATTGGTAACAAGAAATTTGGCAACGCTGACCAATTACGACCATTCCCTAGTATTATACATGGCTCCCTAGCTACTCTCCTACGACGGTTTGCCAAAATAAATGCCCAAGACGACGCTGTTGCTAACCCGTTTAATCCCACTACACTCCTGACTAATTTAGATATTCGAGGTAAGTATACTGGAGAAATTGCTGTTGCTGGAATCTTGACTAATCCTAAAGTCGATTTTAATGTTGAAGGCAACAATTGGCAGTGGTATGCTAATTCTCCCAATCAAGTAATTGTGCTCAACCAATTGGTTGGTAAAGGCAGTTACGACCAAGGTGTAATTACTGTGCAGCCAGCCCGAATGGAATTGGGGGAAACAGTCTTAGCATTTCAAGGACAGCTTGGCCAAGAAAGCAACTCAGGAAACTTCCTCCTCCAGAATCTATCTCTAGAGACCGTTAGCAATTTAGCCAGCAATTTTGTCACTATTCCCTTTGACATTGCAGGTAACTTGAATGCCAAAGGCGAGCTGGGTGGTAGTCTCACCAATCCCCAAGTCACCAATGGGCAAGTCGCTGTTGTAGATGGCTCCGTCAATAATACCTCCCTCGATGATATTGAAGTCAATTTCGACTATGTTGATTCTCGTCTTGACTTTGACACCAACAAACCAGATTATCTACAAGTCTCTGGTAAAGTCCCCTTTCCCCCCAAACCAGATAGCGATCGCATAGATATCAACCTCAAGCTGGCAACTCCAGCAATGGCACTCCTTGGTGTAGTGACTCAAAAACAAGTGGAATGGGTGAATGGAGAGGATAGAACCGCTGATATAGACCTGGATGTTAGTGGAAGTTTGGAGTTAGCAGATGGTATCAAAATTAAAGACTTATCAGGAACATCTGAGGTTAATATCCAGAATGGCACTCTCAAAACTAAGCTCCTAGAAGATGACTTTACCCTCAATGTTGTAGGCAAGGTTAAGTTAGATCAGCAGCGCCTGGAAGTAGTAAACTATCCAGATAGAGAAGGTCAAAAAACTATCGAGGGTAACCTAGCAGGGATTGGATTCTCCCTGTCTGGGCAATTGCCGATAGTGTCAAATAGGATAGCGTCAAATACGACAAACTCCTCCAATCCCCTAACCCTGACAATTCCTAAAGATAACCTAAAGTTAGCAGGGCTCTATGAAGGGGGAGTAGCAAGTAATATCGTGATTACGGGTTCAGCATTGCGTCCAGTTATTGGAGGAAACATTAACTTAGAAAATGGGCAAGCCTTTATACCGAAGATACAGGAAACCAAGACCCAAGCAAGTGACGAAAAACCCGTTAAGAATACGTCTAATCAGACTCCCTCAGTAGTCCGTAGTAGAATAAATAATCTGTTTGTGCCTAGGTTAAGGAATTTTCAGATAAATTTGGTAAATGAGTTAAGAGTACAACAGTTTCCCATATATGATATTCGAATAGCTGGTGATTTAACCCTCAACGGTCCTATCAATGGCAATCTCCAAAACTTACAAGGATTGGGAACAATTACGCTACGACGTTGGGAAGTTGATGTATTAGAAACCGAATTTGTTTCAGACAGGCGGCACAATAACACCATTGTATTTGTACCAGAACAGGGATTACTCAATCCCAATTTAGATCTTAAGTTTATCACCATAGCCTTTGAGCCTTCTGGTGCCTTACGTCAAAGACGGGTTGATAACGAAATCCTTGAGAATGTCGTGCAGTCTTCTCGACCCGACCAAGTAAAGGTAACCCTCGCCATCAAAGGTCAAACTAGTAAAATCCTTGCCCTAGGAGGAGAGAAAGATTATTGTGCTGATCAGCAAATTACCAGTAGTGGACAAGATAGGGGACTAGCTAAACTTGGTTCAAAAACAACCATCTTGTCTCGGCAACAATTCCAACAGCTCTCTGAGTGTGTTTATGGGGAAGCTATAGCTAATAGTGAGGACAAAGCGTTTCTATTTTCTCCCATTGTCACCTTAACCAGTACTCCTCCCCGCAGTGAAAGTGGAATTATCGCTCTGCTCGGTAACAGTTTTATTACCCAATTTGAAACTATCGCTAACAGCAATGAACGAGAAATAGCTGAGTTAGTGATTACTCAGTATGTTGTTCGACCAATTATCAAACATATTTTATTTACTGTTGAAGAACAAGTCAGTAATGTCGGGAGATCCATCGGTTTAGCTGATTTACAGGTTTACCCAACCTTCGATGCCGTTTATGATTTGGGACAAACTTCCTCAGTTGAATTGAGTTACGACTACGTGTTTAATGAGGTACAAGTTAGATATAAATGGCAATTTTGATTAGCTAGAATTTAGAATTTAGAATTTAGAATTTAGAATTTAGAATTTAGAATTTAGTGCTTAGGGTGTGTTAGGGGCGGACTTGCCCTCATTTTCCGCCTCGTAACCCGTGTTCCGATAGTCCGCCCCGTAACGCACCATCGAGTTAAACAGCGTTGCTAAATCTTTGAATGAATAGGAGTAGAGTGGGCATCCTGTCCGCTCGAAAATAAGCATGAAACTGGCAAGATGCCAGTTCCACGCAAGATGCCCATTCTACGGGAAGATGCCCATTGCACAAAACTTTTAAAATCATTCCATTATTAAGCAACGCCGGTCAAACAGCTGAAATAGTCAACTATTATCCCTATTCCCTATTCCCTATTCCCTATTCCCTATTCCCTATTCCCTGTTCCCTATTCCCTTTCTTATACTATTTGTTCAAAATACTAGGGAGCATCCCATTTTGGAAACAATATTACCCAAAGCAACGATATTTCAAGGGTTTCAGCCCCCTAAAAAGAGCTAACGTGCCAAATTGGGATGCTCCCAAATACTACAGATAAGTTCCCCTGGGCCGTTGTCTTGAAATGGCACAACAGTCGGGAGTCGGGGAGATGGGGAGATGGGGAGAATTTTATTAAGTAGATGTAGGGTGGGCAGTGCAACAGACAGATTAATGTGCTTGCGATCGGGTTGCTAGGCACTGCCCACCAAGGAGAATTTTATTAAGTAGATGTAGGGTGGGCAGTGCAACAGACAGATTAATGTGCTTGCGATCGGGTTGCTAGGCACTGCCCACCAAGGAGAATTTTATTAAGTAGATGTAGGGTGGGCAGTGCAA
>NZ_JAAHIE010001359.1:0-1141 GCF_010671945.1 Moorena sp. SIO4E2 | reverse complement strand
ACTATCAGGTTCAACAGAAGATCATGTACCAAACTGACCCACCGCTTTCTCCCAGCGAAACTATGCCGACTATGTATGACTTACCTAGTGAAGACCCAGAGGAGCCTGGTTTGCCTGACGAATTTCATGACTTCCAACCCCAGCTATTGCGGGAAACCTGCCAACCTCCCAACTATCCCAGGGAGGAGATGTTCATTGGTACAGACCTAAATTTATATTACGATAGTCATAATTTGTTGTGGCACAAACGACCGGATTGGTTTCTGGTATTGGGTGTCACTCCTGCTCAACAACAACAAGATCTGCGCTGGAGTTATGTGGTTTGGCAGGAAGGAAGAGTGCCATTTTTGGTAGTCGAACTCCTATCACCAGGTACCGAAGCTGAAGATTTAGGACAAACCCTAAGGTCTGCCAACAAGCCACCCACCAAATGGCAAGCATATGAACAGTATATGCGCATTCCTTACTATGTGGTCTTTGACCGTTATGAAAACCAGTTGCGGGTGTTTCAATTAATTGTCACTCAGTATCAGGAAGCAGAGCTTTCTGAGCCCAAATTTTGGATTCCAGAACTGGAATTAGGGTTAGGGGTATGGCAAGGAAAATATCAAGAAACACAAGGGTTGTGGCTGCGTTGGTATGATGAAGCTGGTAATTGGATTGAGACTTCAGCAGAACGGGCAGAACGGCAAAACCAACGGGCAGAACAAGAACACCAACGGGCAGAACAAGAACGCCAACGGGCAGAGCGATTGGCAGAAAAATTGCGTACCCTTGGCATCAATCCCGATGATTTATAAGGGGGGTGATCCAACTTCCTAGCTTCCTACTCCCGACTCCCGATTCCCGATTCCCTACTCCCTACTCCCATCAACTCAGGACATGGAAGAATTAACCTTATTACGTCAACTCATTGAAGAAAGAAACTATCATAAAGCCTTAGAAATTGTTGATGAACTAGAAGAAATGTCAAAGGAGGATAAATTAAATAAAATTTATAGCTATGCAGTAATTTTACTATTACATTTAATCAAGCAAGAAGTAGAAAAACGCACGACCCGCTCTTGGGAATTTTCTATTTATAATGCCAGCAAAAATATTAAACGAGTTAACAAACGGCGAAAATCAGGAGGATATTATG
>NZ_JAAHIE010001358.1:0-1143 GCF_010671945.1 Moorena sp. SIO4E2 | reverse complement strand
TGTCGCAAATTGACCATATTTTCATTTTCTGGACTGAAGTTATCCGTTCATTTGTACTACTTTAATAGTTAAAGGTTCTCCCCATAAGGGATTTAGACATAAAATTATTCCTTGTAATAATTCTATTATTGTTTTGTTGAAGCCAAAACTGGTTTACCTGTATGCACCACTTGTTCTACAATATCAGCCGCTCGACTCACTCCCCCTGCTCGTATAATTGCCTCTTGTAGCCTCAAGGCATTCTTTTTATAGGAATCTTCCGTTAAGACCAGTTTGATAGCCTTTTGTAGCTTTTCCAGGCTCATTTTTTTCAAAGGTATGACCTCTCCTGTTCCTGTCCAAGCGATCCGCGCCGCCACTCCAGGTTGATCGTTGGTAATGGGAATAGCGACCATTGGTACTCCATTACTCAAAGATTCTAGGGTAGTATTCATTCCGGCGTGAGTGATGGTAAGGGTCGCTTTTTGTAATAGTTCTAATTGAGGTGCATAGCCAACAACTAAGGTATTTCCTGGCAATTCTGGTAAAGATTCTGGACTAGCACCCCCACCTAAAGCAATGACTAATTGAGCATCCAATCCCACACAAGCGTCTGCAATCATTTGGAAAATCCACAGAAGCCGATTTTGTAACGTTCCCATCGAAGCATAAATCAGTGGTTGTCCAGTGAGCTTTTCATAAGGGAAAGGTACAGGTTCTCGACTGGCTGGGTTACTATAAGGCCCTGTGAAATGAAAACAAGACGGTAGTTCTGTTCTAGGAAATTCAAATTCAGCAGGCTGGTGACTAAGTTGAGCCAATTGAGAAGAGTATTGATTGAGGTTATCATAGGGAGATAAATTCCACTGCTGACGATAATCATTAATAACGTTTTCCAGAGATTTCCCTATAATATCAAGCAGTGCATAACCCACTCGATTGCGTAGAATTCCCCGCCATGAAGGGTCATAATTCCAGGACATGCTAAAGGGAGGAACACTCATTTCCCGATTAAACATTAAGGCACTGCATACAGTTAAGCTGTTCGGCATTTAAATTGGTATAATAAAAATTAATAAATAACCCAATAATAGGAAATATGCCAGCAAAAAATTATCTGACACAAGAGCAAAAAACAATACTTCAAAAAGCCTTAAAAATAGA
>NZ_JAAHIE010001357.1:0-1144 GCF_010671945.1 Moorena sp. SIO4E2 | reverse complement strand
TGATCAGGTAGCTACCAAGATTCTGAAAACCCGTGTTCTTAATGGACAAGGCATGCACCCAAGGAGATTTTGTCGCCGCTGGTTCGGACTAGAAGCCCTCAATCAATACGGACAGCCGTGCTACACAGAGTCAGATATCGTAATGGTCGAATCTGAGCATGGTTATCGGGAGAAATGCATCAACTTGATTGCTAAAGTATTAAAGATTAAACCCAATACTATTCACCGCTGGGGAAAAGGAGTTGAGTTTGACAAAATCTCTCCAGATAAGCGACAGCAGTACGAAATGTATCTTGGCTATGTTGACAGCCTCAGGGTGCTTGCTACAAGTTTGGCGGGACTCGATGAAGGTTTATTGCTGAGACTTTTAAATTGGGAACAATAGAGTAGAAATGAGTATAGCGGTTTTAAATTTTGTGAGGTACATATTTTCTGGTTTTAGGGAATAGGGAACAGGGGAAAAATCCTGTGTACCTCATTAGGATAAAAACCGCTATATCCCAACATTGTTGAGTCTATTATGACCATAATAGCTCATTATAATTATTACTTTAGGTCGATTTTTCAAAGACTGTATGCAATACATAAAAGCCTTGACTTATCTCAGAGCCTACTTTTACAATTCAAAGTAGTTCTGAAGGAGAAATAGTTAGATATCGTAAGCCAATGCAAGCTCTTTAGCTGAAGGTTTTTAAGCATTTATGAAGCCTTACCTCGGTTATTTTACCCACCAGCCTGGCCTATCACCGCCAAAATTTCCGCAACACTGCAAAACCCAGATACCTAAACCGGACTACTGGATTCCCCTGATGACCCTCTCGAACACGGGCAGAGGTTGCTCAGAGCGCTTCTAGGGCTTCTGGGAACAGGCTTTCAGGCAAATGTGGTGCTAGAGCATGTCCTGCCTGACTGACACAAGATTCCAGTAGCCTTTTGTTCCAATTGGGGTGAAAAATCTGGAAATGGCGGACAGGAATTCTTGCCAAAACAAACAAGGTTAATTTATGGCAATTTGGCAACATAATAAAAAAGGCTTAGTTTATAGTGGTATTTGAAACTACAAAAGCGTAGCGATGAAGCTTAAATTCTAGCGGTTTGCTTGTATTTTAAGTAAAAAACCGAATCATGACTACTGACTATTGAC
>NZ_JAAHIE010001356.1:0-1146 GCF_010671945.1 Moorena sp. SIO4E2 | reverse complement strand
CTAAGTACAGGACAAAAAGTTGAAAAGATAGACAGGAAAAGGGTTTCATGGAAAAAACAACAACTTTCAACGAAACCCTCATGAACCAGGTTAACTTGCTGGTGCAAACATTGAAACCTGATCTGAAATGGCATGGAGCGCGACTAAGCTTCCTGGCACTGTTTCTGATTGCTCTATTTCGAGCTCTTACCGTAAACTTCACACAACTAGCCACCGGGTTTATGGGCACAGCAAAAACATCATCTAACTACAAGCGACTACAAAGATTTTTCCGAGACTTTGAGCTAGACTACTATGCTGTGGCTAAGTTAATCGTCTCGATGATGGAGATTCCTGAACCTTGGGTGTTAAGCTTAGACCGGACACAGTGGCAATTTGGTCACAAAATCTTCAATATTCTCACCTTGGGCATTGTTCATCAGGGGGTAGCATTTCCACTGTTGTGGTGGATGCTCGACAAGAAAGGAAACTCCGACACTGGTGAACGTATAGAATTATCGGAGGAGTTTATAGAACTGTTTTGTCAACATCAAATTGCCTATCTTGCTGCTGACCGAGAATTTCTGGGAAACCAGTGGTTACAATACTTGCTTTCACAACCAATGATGCCTTTCAGGATTCGGATTCGCCACAGCGATAGCTTGGGAGATGGTCACACCACCTTGTCAGCTCGTGTCGTTTTTGCCCATCTTCAGATTGGTCAATCTCAGAGACTCAAAACCAGTCGCTGTTTGTGGGGTCATTGGGTGGATGTGGAAGCTCTTCGTCTCGAAGATAATTCTTTACTGGTGGTGGTTGCTCCTCCAAAAAGCCCTCCCGATCTACTGAGTGATTATGCTCCGAAGCTGGGGTATCGAAACTTTGTTTGGCATTTTTAAGAGTCGTGGTTTCAACCTCGAAGATACTCATTTACTAGATTCTGAGCGTTTGAGTCGTTTAGTCGCTTTACTCACTATTGCTTTGTGTTGGGCTTTTCGCACTGGTCAGTGGCTGTCTCAATGCCAACCGATTACCATCAAAAAGCATGGGCGTAAAGCCAAAAGCATTTTTCGCTGTGGCTTTGATTATTTGCGCCGTCTGTTCTTTAATTTTACACAATTTGACTGCGAGTTTCGCCACTCTCTTCGCTTTTTGTCCTGTACTTAG
>NZ_JAAHIE010001355.1:0-1149 GCF_010671945.1 Moorena sp. SIO4E2 | reverse complement strand
TAGAGGGAATCAAACTATATTGTTGACTCCATTGATTAAACACAAGTTGGAGTTCTTCGTAATCTAAATTAATCATAACTCTTCTGATTGCTGAATAAGAAGGAACACGAGCAAAAGGAATTTGAAGTCTACTAATTAATTCTCTGCGGTGGCGTTCCACAAATCTACCCAATTGTCGATAACCCCAATAACCACTCATCATCCCCATAATGATAATTAGAAGCACTAGCCATAGAGGATGACGACGACCATGAGGACTGCGATGATCAGGTATTTCCTTAAGATAGTCGATTAAGCTTTTCTCCATGATTATAGTCTATAAGGGAAATTAGCGGGATTTTTCCGGCTATTTCTTCAAAATACACCTGTTTACTCTATAATGAAACAGCCCTGCCGTCCTTACAGGGCGGGGAGTGTCAAAACGAGCACAAGAAAAACGGTGCCCCGGTGTGCGGCTCGTTCAAGCCGCATATAACAGCCGCTCCCTTTCCCTGTATACAAAACTCGGCTTCAATGTACGTGAGCTACTGGCCAACCTTCAAGGACAGCCACTCGGCTTGACGATACCAGGCCGCACCGTTCGTCCGGTGACTGAGGCCGACCTTGCTGCCTGTAATCAACTTTGCGATCGCATTCATGGTCATGACCGGGGGTGGGAACTGAAGGAATATGTCGCTCGGGGCATGGCAACCCTTGTCGAGTGTGATGGGCGCATATCGGGCTACGCCACCGAAATTGGCTTCTTCGGCCACGCTGTTGGGGAGAATAATGAGGACTTAAAGGCTCTGATTGGGGCAGCTCCAGCGTTCGGTGGGTCGGGCTTTTATGTTCCAATTAGTAACCCTGACCTATTCCGTTGGTGTTTGAACCATGGCTTGCGTCTCATCCAGACGGAAACCTTGATGAGCCTTGGCCTGTATAACCAACCAGCCGGGGCCTTTTTACCATCCGCCCTTTATTAAAAGCAGCTAGGTTAATGCGATTGACATGCAGGTCACGCTACGCTCCGGAAGCGTTTCGGCAAAGCCGACGCTACGCGAACGCAAAGCGTGGCCTACGGCCTCAGCTTCCGCGCTTTTGCGATTGACATGCAGGTCACGCTACGCGATCGCATTACCTGTAGCTGCGGACTGACGTAATGCATCTGCA
>NZ_JAAHIE010001354.1:0-1149 GCF_010671945.1 Moorena sp. SIO4E2 | reverse complement strand
TTGTCTCCCATACCGCCTTTAATCATTAAGTCTGCGAATCGCTCATTTATGTGCTCTTTCACACATTTCACAGCAGCTTCGCCATGTTGTTCATCTTCTTCACAATGTAGTTGCAACCATCTACACTCTTCTGCTTTTAGTTTGAGTCTTTCGCGCATAGTTTTCGCACAGGAGTTTAGGTAACTTATAAGATACTCTATAACGACATTCATACCCAAATACTCTATTACTTTTTCATCTGAAAAGTTGCTCCAATAGGCATGATAGCCTGCTGTTAACTTCGATTCTGGTTCAAGCTTATAGCCCAGTGCTTTAAGATCTCGTATTGCTAATATATCGTGATCAGCCTCGTCTCTGGCGAGATGAATATATAGCATTTTCATGGCATTAGTAGGAGCTGCCTCAGCTGCTCTTAACAGTTGTGTTTCGCCAGGAGCAGAATAATGATAAAAAGTCGACACAAGGTGGATGTAGTTAGTTCTGGTAGCCAAATCAAAGGCTGCTGCTATTTCTTTAGCGCCCTCCTGGGCAATACAATCCAGTGTTTGAACAGTCTTTTCTGCCAGACCACTGTAATTCATATTTGCTCCTTCTAATCTTGGTTAACTTAACATTCTATACTAGCAGGACTTACGCAAAAACACCAGACATGGGGTATTCTCAGATCTTGCACCTAATGACAGAGAACTCACAACCAAGGTCATCTGCTCGCTGGGGAAGGCATAGATGCCCAGGGTAATCGCACTTAACTTTAGATCAGATTTACTTGACAAAAAGGCTTTAATACTTGCTCTGAGATTGTAGACAATATTGGTTCAATCGTGCTCCACTAGCTAATATCGTCTCTCCTTCGGTTAATTGCCATGACTAAAGGATTTGCACCAGGGTCTAGCTCAACACCAACATCCAGTTCGAGGCCATCTGATCCTGTTAAAAGGGTCAAACGCACCATTATCGATGAACTCAAGAACTTAGATGACCCCAGAACAAAGCGTAAACCAGACCATCTGCTGGTAGATAGTAGACCTCTTGCAAAAGTAGCGATCGCTAAATTTTTTCTTTGTCCTTCGGACAGGCTTCGCCAACAAACAAAGTTCGTAGTTGTATATAGCAGCAATTAAATTAAAGCGCAAACCAAATCTTTTTCTT
>NZ_JAAHIE010001353.1:0-1150 GCF_010671945.1 Moorena sp. SIO4E2 | reverse complement strand
CGTAGGGTGGGCAAAATGATATTATCTAGAATTTTTCAAAGAACCAAAGGGTTTTTGCCCACCCTACAAGCTTATTAAAGGGGTTTTCAGCATTTTGAATCTTAGAACAGTGCGTAGGGTGGGCAAAGTGATATTATCTAGAATTGTTAAAAGAACCAAAGGGTTTTTGCCCACCCTACTTACTATTGCGTCATTGTTCAATCTTGGGTAAAATCCTCAAAGGTTCTAACTTTCAGAGCTTCTTGGAAATAAGCATTGGCAAGTTCAAGATTCTGTGCTTTATCACCTTTGATTCGCTTACGGTAAGCAATACCGAGATTATATTTTGTCTCTGCCCAATCAATAGGAAATGCCTCAAAGGTATAAACTATAAGAGCCTGTTGGTAACAAGCGATTGACCGTAGGTCACGCTACGCGAACGCATCTTCTAGGTTTTGTGCTTTGGGACCTTTAATTCTTTCATAGTAAGCATTACCGAGATTGTTTTGAGTCGATGCCCATTTTTCGGGAAATGCTTGACTGGTGCGTACTTCTAAAGCCAATTGGTAGCAAGCGATTGACCGTAGGTCACGCTACGCGAACGCTTTTTCAATATTCTGTATTTTCTGACCTTTGATTCGGTTACGGTAAGTAATACCGAGATTGAATTGAGTCGATGCCCAATCAATAGGAAAAGCATCACGGGTGTAAACGGCTAAAGCCAATTGGTAGCAAGCGATTGACCGTAGGTCACGCTACGCGAACGCTTGTTCAATATTCTGTCTTTTCTGACCTGTGATTCTGTAATAGTAAGCACGACCGAGATTTTTTTGAGTCGATGCCCAATCAACAGGAAAAGCATCACGGGTGTAAACGGCTAAAGCCAATTGGTAGCAAGCGATGGCATTTTCTAGGTTTTGTGCCTTCTGACCTGTGATTCTTTTACCGTAAGCACGACCGAGATTGAATTGAGCCATTGCCCATTGTTCCGGAAAAGCTTCACGGGTGTAAACGGCTAAAGCCAATTGGTAGCAAGCGATGGCATCTTCTAGGTTTTGTGCTTTCTCCCCTGTGATTCTGTCAGAGTAAGCAATACCGAGATTGTTTTGAGTCATTGCCCATTGTTCGGGAAAAGCTTCACGGGTGATAACAGTTAGTGCCACTTCATAGC
>NZ_JAAHIE010001352.1:0-1152 GCF_010671945.1 Moorena sp. SIO4E2 | reverse complement strand
GTAAATTCACATAATCACTTCTGCGTTAACCCTTTCAAGACCCTTGACTAGACACCAATAGAGTCTACATCCACAGTCTTGACTTCAGGGTCTTGAGTGTCATTGGCAATTTTTTCGCTTTGGCGGTTTTTGGCAAAGTCAATTAGCCACTGAGACAGCTCCGAAACCAGCAGGGTTATAACTGCGATATCATCAATTTGCCCAAGGATGGGAATAAAGTCTGGGGAAATATCAATGGGGCTAAGAAAGTAAACTAGGGTCCCCAAGATGATCCACCACCGGTACTTGGAATGGCGGATAGTGTTGCGATACCAGTTGTAAAAAGATTGAATTGGATTGTTCATCAAATATTTGCGGCTGAATACCTCATCCCATAGCAAGTTACGTGGGTAAGAAAGCCACACCTCCAACTAATGGTTTAAGCGATGCAGCGCCTTCACGCGGGGGTTCCCCCCATGAGCGACTGCATCAAGAAAGGACTGGTTTTAAATGCTAATCAGCCGAGACCAGCCAAACTCGTTATCCCCAAGGGCCAGATAGGTGCGCGCCTCCAAGGCCGCGAGCAATCCCTCGCGGCCTTGGGTCGCACCTCTTTTTAAGATTTCTCCGGAGAGCGAAGCAACCGCACAAGCGGTTTTGCCTATAGACCGGACTGGGGAAATATCCGGCTCTGAGGTACCAAACAACAGCTCAATACTCTATAGCTACTATTTATAGTGCCAGATTCTTCCAGAAACCGACTATGGGGATAACCACCCGTTTGATTAGAGTTTTTACTAGAATTAGAAATTTTAGGACTTAGGTAGCTGAAACCAAAAATTGAGGCTTTCCCTAATATGGAACTTGGTTATGGTGATCAGACCTTAGCCCCATGGAAATGAAATTCTTCCCTATCTCCCCATCTCCCCATCTCCCCATCTCCCCATCTCCCCCCACACTCCCGACACTGCCTGGACTAGCTAAGACACTCTGTACCGGATGTGCTAAAGTCCAAGTGTAAATTTCCTGACCTAATCAGTTAACTCGTGGAGAATAGGATCAGTTTCTTGGTAAGTGGTTGAAAATCAATAGAAGATTGATAGACCACTGAGTTATTTGGAAGTAAGGGCAAGTCGTGGATATTGTCGAACTTATTGCAAAAGGTGGGATCGC
>NZ_JAAHIE010001351.1:0-1154 GCF_010671945.1 Moorena sp. SIO4E2 | reverse complement strand
AGTGAAGCCCTTGCCGGTGCTTCTAACCTATCCAAAGATGATGCTGCTTCTTTGTCTTGATGCAGTCGCTCATGGGGGAAACCCCCAAGACCGCGCTGCATCGCTTTTAAAGCAGGGGCAAGGTCTGAGAGACAAAAGGTCAAGTGGTCAGCCCATCTCAAAGTCTGAACTAGCCTCTTTCAAAGACTCTACCGGCGATATGTTTAAGAAATTGGAGGCTGTAAAAGGTTTCGATCAATTAAAAAATCCATTTACCATGACCGAGAGTGAGATGAATCAACAAGTTGATCAACTCGCTCAGGCGATGGAGAAAGCGGTAAAAGTCCCTTCAGACAATACCAAAAAAATCCTCAAAGATACCTATGCCTTAATTGATCATTTAACTAATACCAAGCGTGATAGCGATTCTGCCGATAGTGGAACTAAAGATGACTCAGATACGAATACCTCTGGCCCTGATTATCAAACCTTACTCAATAACTTCAAGGAGTCTTATAGCCAGCATTATGATGCCTTAGGGTCCAGCGAAGCAGGTTTTCCCATTGGTGGTCATTTGTTTAATATGACCAAAGATGAACTGGATGCTGAGATAAAGGATATCAATAAAAAAATAGCAGACGCGAAACAACTTCCACCAGAGCAAATTCATGAGTTTGTTCGCGATGCCTATGCCCTAAGAGAAAAGCTATTTGAAGTTTCTAAATCCGCCGAAAATACTGCTAGCACCGATAGCTCTACTACAGAGGATAAAGAAGAGAGCACTACAGCGGAAGAGGCGATAGATCAAGAGGTTCAGGATAAAAATTCACCAGAGGATCAAGTTGCGAAAAATGAGGTTAATCGAGAGATAGGTGAATTTAACCAAAAACACGCTGGCACGATGGAGGAGATAGTGCGGGCGTCACTCAAGTAGGGTGCGCCATTCAACAGTGCGATCGCCCGATATTGTAGGGTGCGTTAATGAAATGTAACGCACCAAATTCCTATTAATTTTAGAAGATAATTCCGGGTGTAATAATGAATCATCTAAATTTTTAAATTTCTTGCCATTCCCGAGCATTGACAAATAAAGATAGGTGCTTTGTATTATTGGTTGCCACAGTAACGTCATACCCAGAATTAGTAACTAAAATAGCTTGAGCGGCTAAAATAAC
>NZ_JAAHIE010001350.1:0-1154 GCF_010671945.1 Moorena sp. SIO4E2 | reverse complement strand
TGGCTCGTTATCGGGAAAAGTTTGGGGAGTTATGCTGATAGCTGGCACTATTACAAAAAAACTTAATAAAGGAAGTCATAACAATCGATTTGAGTACTGAAATCGATGCAGCAAGGGAACAGGGGAGCCAGCGCTAGCTGCACATCTAGCATCGGCCAGCCATCCCCACTGGGTCAAGGATTGCGCATTGGCGTACGCTACGCGATCGCCTTTGGTGCTCAAACAGTTGAGGGAACCATGGGCTTACTGCCTGTTGTCACTCTATTTTTACTGTGCGATCGCACTCAAGTTTGGCCACTCCCACCATCCCTTGAGTTCCTGCCAAACCCATTCCATGGGATTAACCTCCCGGCAGTCAGATGGATCAAACCACCGGATGACATGGTCACTCTGATCATGAGCTCAGTTCAGATTCACTGGTAGCTACCGCCGGTTGTTCAGAACTATCTTCGACTTTGGTGTTGGACTCAGACTGCCCATTCCCTACTGCTGGTTCTTCCGATATCTCCTCAACCACAGTAGTGAACTGAGATTCCTTTGGAGTTACCGCCGGTTGTTCAGAACTATCTTCGACCACAGTAGTGGACTCAGACTCCCCGGTCTCTACTGCCGGTTTTTCGGATATCTCCTCGACCACACTAGTAAATTTAGATTCCATTGGAGCTACCGCCGGTTGTTCATAACTATCTTCGACCACAGTAGTGGACTCAGACTCCCCGGTCTCTACTGCCGGTTCTTCCGATATCTCCTCGACCACACTAGTGGATTTAGATTCCATTGAAACTACTGCCGGTTCTTCCGATATCTCCTCAACCACACTAGTAAATTCAGACTCCCCGGTCTCTACTGCCGGTTCTTCCGATATCTCCTCAACAACAGTAGTGGACTCAGATTCCCTTGGAGCTACCACAGGTTCCTCTGATGTAATGTCCAGTTCCTCTAGCGCTTCAGGTGAGGGGCTAGGGGTCACAGCGGAACGTCCGAAGAAACTGCCAAAGCGACTCCAGATGTTTAATTTTGGCTTTTCTGACGGTTCAGGTAGAGGGGTTACTGATTCAGCCCCAGTAGTTGCTTCCTCAACTGGTGCTGGGGTTTCACTGGCAGGAACTAGCTCTTCTGCTTCCAAAGTTGTTTCCACCTCAGGTAGGTTGGAC
>NZ_JAAHIE010000135.1:0-15368 GCF_010671945.1 Moorena sp. SIO4E2 | reverse complement strand
AGCTGATAGCTGATAGCTGATAGCTGATAGCTGATAGCTGATAGCTGATAGCTGATAGCTGATAGCTGATAGCTGATAGCTGATAGCTGATAGCTGATAGCTGATAGCTGATAGCTGATAGCTTACAATCAGCAACGCCTACGAATCGGCTCAACTAAATAATCATACATCAGTTGATATTGAGCTTCTGGTTCTTGCTGCCATTTCATGACTAAACCTGATTTGACCAATAGCTCTAGGATAAAATCTAACTGGTCAGTGGATAATTGTAACTCTGCTCCTAAGTCATCTTTTGTTCGGAATGGTCGAGTACCATGCTTATCCGTTAACAAACCCAAAATTTTCCAAGCCGCGTTTTGGTTTTCTGAACCACAATCAGAAACAACCCCTTCTAAATAGCGCTCCACTAGCTTTTCTTTTGATCCGTTTTGTCGATAAGCTGCTAAGGTAGTGATTTGCTCAGTTTGCAGTTGCACTCCCACTATCTGTAATTCAATCGGGCTTACTTCTCCCACTGGTTCATTCTTAGCTAGGTCGTTTACCAACTCATCGAGTAATGCATCCTCTAGGTAAAATTTAGCTTTAGTGGTTAGATTATAAATAATCGATTTTGCCTCGTCTGGAGAAAAATTCCCGACATAATAAAGGATACCTTTATTAAGAATATCATTATTAATGGCATCCAAATCTACCTGACGAGCGCACTTTAATAATAGGTGTAGATAATCCTCCCGTAAACACAGGATGACTTTGAGATAGGGAATATTAAGACAGTCACGGAAAAATTCAAAGAAGCGTTTTTGTTCAGCTGGCTCTCGGCAAGCAAAGAAAAACTCTTCAAATTGGTCAAAAATCAGGATGTTTATCTGGTTTCGCCGTTGATTTTTTTGCAACTGATCTAGAATAGTAACCAGTTCAAAGTTGTTTTTATAACCTTCAACCTTTAAACCTTCAACCTTTAAACCTTCAACCTTTAAACTTTCAACCTTCAACGGTGAATAACCTTCACCCTTCGACTCTAGGATACGTTGACCCAGCTCTGTGACCCAGTCAGTGTAAACCTTCAATCTAATTGGGACTACATTACGGTTA
Organism: Moorena sp. SIO4E2; assembly: GCF_010671945.1. Lineage (NCBI taxonomy): Bacteria > Bacillati > Cyanobacteriota > Cyanophyceae > Coleofasciculales > Coleofasciculaceae > Moorena > Moorena sp. SIO4E2. The sequence continues at coordinate 14,276 of NZ_JAAHIE010000135.1, read as the reverse complement.
CCAATGGGTTGTTGTTTTAGGGCAGGGATTAGCCCAGCTTCTAGTAAGGAACTCTTGCCCACTCCAGCTTGACCATAAATTACAGTTAGTTTGTGCTGGGTGCTGGCAATGCGTTGCACTAGCTCTTTTACTTTGTGTTGCCAATCGGAAGCAGTCATGGCCTGATATACGGTAGCGCTACCTTTACTCTTTGTCTGTGCTAAGTGATTCTGTGGTAACTGATTCTGTGCTAACTGATTCTGTTGGGAGGATTTGAGTTTACCTGCACCGATAAAAGCAAGTAAACCATTCTGTTGTGCGATCGCAAGCCGTTCTTGTTTTAATCTAAATGCTGCTTGATATCGTTTTTGTTGCCAGTAGAGGGTTCCGAGAGTTTCCAGGATTTCCAGGTAGAGTTTCGGGTCATCCTGAATCCCTAACTCCCTAGCCCGTTCCAGATGGCTAATCGCTTCGGAATGTTGACCCAAGTGTTGTTGCGCTTGAGCCAGAAGTAACAGATAGCGACCAACGGGAGATTTATTTGTATATTTATTTATAATCTGTTTATCTATTTTAACTACTCCATTGAGGCAAGATAAAGCAGAATTTTCCTGATAGCTAGGGTACTGTTGCTGTTCTTGGGCTTGGATACTTGGGGGATAATAGGACAATTTTTTACTTCCCCCTCTTCCCTCTGCTGCATAGGCCAACAAATCTTCCCTATGGTGGGCAACACCCTGTTCTTCTGTGACTTTTGTTATAATTACATTGGCATATATTGCGTTTGTGTAAGCTTCCTGCCAGCGGGATTTGTGTAGCGCCACTTTTGCTATAAATCCATAATCCTGAGCCAGTTGAACAGGAGCAGAGTAGGTTCTGTGTAGTGCTAGAGACTTTGTAGCTAGACTTGCCAAATCGTCCCAGGCTTCCAGAGATTGCAGTATCTCACCGAGTTGATTAATCAACTTAGCCACTAAATCCGGTCGTTGCTCTTGCTCGAACACCACCATACACTGCTCTAAATACTCTTTAGCCTTGTGCCAATTTTCTCGATAGCTAGGGTCTCCCGGTGGATACTGCTTAGCCTGATCGCAATAGCATAATCCTAGGTGAAACAGGATAACTGCTTGTCGCTCGCGACGTGGAGGGGTAATGGGTTTACGGGATATGAAGGTAGGCAGACCAAGTCCAGGGAGAATCTCACCGTTGTTTTCTGGCTTGCTCTCCTGCTTGCGGGGTTCCTGTTGCCAGAATTCTAAACTTTTCTGATAGTGGGTAATAGCAACATCAATCTTGCCCAATCCATAAGCCTCTCGACCCCAGACAAAGTTAAGACTGGCTAGCAACTCTGGTGGCAACTCGTGGTTCCCACTTTCCAAATCCCGTAAGGCAAACTTAATTTCCGTAGTATAACCAGCACCTAAGATAGCATCATTGGGGAAAATTTCACTGGCACCTAATTCCAAGACTTTGGTAAATAAAGAATTGGCTTTTTGTTGTAGGTTGCGAATTAGTCTTGAGGTTGGGATTTCAAACATAACCGTTGTTGCCCAACTGTGAAAATCTGGTGTGATGCGAATCAGCTTACACAGTACCTCATCGTTAATCCACAACACTAATGGAAACTGGAAATTTTTGCGAAACTCTTCTCTAACTTGGTTAGTGGCGATTAACAGTTCATCAAGGTCCGTGACTGACTCTAAACCAAACACCATCAAGGCTGCTGGCTGTTCCTCCCCGATTTCCTGTCGGAGGGTGGTGTAGAGTGTACAAGCAGATTGGTCTAGGAATACTTCCCGGATTGGGACAGAAGAAATTTTGTGTAGCCTGCGCACCACTCGCTTACGCCACTTGGCATAATTACAGTGTGCTAACATCAGTAAAAACTGTCCCTCACTAGCAGCTATTGCCCAGGCTAGTTCTTCTACAGCATCCCGGTGGTGAGTAGCTACAGGCTCGAGTAGGGGTGAGTTAATCATGATTTTAAGGATATTGCTTATGCCAGCAAGTGCGTATGCCAGCAAGTGAGGTAATTATGTTATCAGGAAATTAAATTCTATCCTGGTAGCAAAATGGCAATTTTTTGTGATTTTTTTGTGATTAGTCATGATCTGATTAAGTGTTAAGTAGTAACACCTAATACCTAACACTACCTAACACTATCTAACACTACTACCTAACAATTATGAAAATTGCCATAGTGGTTTGCCATCCCATGCCAGACTGCTTCTCACGGAATCAGGACTCAGCACTCACCCACTAACGACACCAACGACGCTCCCCCTTATTGACATTAGTATTGTGCTTCAGATAATCCTGTAGCCAATCGCAAGCAAGGGACTGTAGTTGATCAGGATGTCGGATATTGTCTAAATTCCATATAATTACTCTAGCAGATGAATCTGATGATGCAATAGTCTGGCCATCGGGACTAAAACTGAGGCTAACTACACCATCATCATGGCCATAAAAGGTTTGAAGTTGTTTACCTTTCCTGTTCCAAACCTTGACAGTTTGGTCAGCACTAGCTGTAGCAATGGTTTCACCATCGGGGCTAAATACCACACTCCAGACGGTATTCTGATGACCATCAAGAGATGTTAGTTCCTCACCATCACTAACATTCCAGAGTTTAACCGTCTTATCCCTGCTAGCAGAGGCCAGGGTTTTACCATCAGGGCTGAAACGAACGCTAAAAACCCAATCGGTATGACCATCGAAAGATTTCAGTTCCTTGCCATCACTAACATTCCAGAGTTTGACGGTTGGGTCAGAACTAGCCGTAGCAGCACTAGCCGTAGCAAGAGTCTCACCATCAGGACTGAATGTGACGCTATTTACCCAATTTGTATGACCAGTCAGAGTTCTAATCAGGATACCATTCTGATTCCAGAGTTTAACTGTGTTGTCCCGACTAGCCGTAGCGATAATTTTACCATCGGGACTGAAAGTGATACTCCTAACCACTTTCTCATGACCAGATAGGGTGTGCAGTAACTTACCATTCTTATTCCAGAGTTTGGCAGTCTTGTCAGCACTAGCGCTAGCAATAGTTTTACCATCAGGGCTGAAACTAACACCCCACACCCAATCGGTATGACCAGTCAGAGTTCGCTGCAATTGACCATTTAAGCTCCAGAGTTGGATAGTGTTGTTCTTACTAGCCGTAGCAATAGTCTGACCGTCGGGGCTATAACTGACGCTGAAAACGGTATTCTCTTCCCCTGTGGGAATAGGGAGTTCATTACCGTATCGACTCCAAAGTTTAACGGTGTTGTCAGCACTAGCGCTAGCAAGGGTCTGGCTGTCGGGGCTGAAATTAACGCTCCATACGGTACTTTCATGACCGGTAAGGGTTTCCAGTAGCTTGCCATTTCGATTCCAAAGTTTAACGGTGTTGTCAGCACTAGCGCTAGCAAGGGTCTGACCGTCCGGACTGAAAGTGATGCTAGTCACAGTACTTTGATGACTTTCATGGTCATCATTTCCCAATGTCTGATACCGAGTACCGTCCATTTTCCAGAGTTTGACAGTCTTATCCTTACTACCAGTAGCAATCAGTTTACCTTTGGGACTGAAACTGACGCTGAAAACCGCATCCTCATGGGCTTGTATGGTTAGAGGCTTTCTCTTGTACAAGCCATTCCTGTCTCTACGCCAGAGTTTAACCGTGTTGTCAAAACTACCAGTTGCCAGCACCTTGCTATCGGGGCTGAAACTAATACTGAGCACTGCTTTATCATGGGCTTTGAAGATTTGGGGTTTTTTGCCTTCGAGGCTCCAGATGATAACTCTTCCATCCTCGCTAGAAGCAGCAAGGCTTTTGAGATCAGGGCTAAAACGCACGCTCCAAACCCAACCGGTATGCCCTGTCAGGGTTTGAATATACTTACCATTCCGTTGCCAGACTTTAACAGTTTTATCTTTACTAGCCGTGGCAATCAACTTTCCATCAGGACTGAAGGTAACACTTCTGATTTCATCCTTATGTTTATGCTTTCCTGCTAACGTGTAGAGTTCTTTCCCTTCCTTGGACCAGATTTTGACATTGTCGGAACTAGCCGTAGCAATTAGCTCACCGTCGGGACTGAAACTAACATTGTTGACTGTATCATTATGACCTTCTAAGCGGTTGCGCTCTCTAACCCCATAAAAGGCTTGCTGTAGAGAACTCATCGCTATATCCTTAGTGTCAGAGCTTACCCCAACTGACCACTTGAGTTTTTTTCCTGCCTCTAAGGCATCTTTTAGTGGATCCAGGGCATGACTATTGGAACCGTAAAGGGCTTCTGAGGATTTAATCAAAGCTCTGATTTCGTTGTTTCTAGCTTGCGCCCAAAATATAGCGGCAGAGAGGGTTGAGATCGCTAACATACCAACTAGAGCAATAGAGCCGGTGAGTGCTATCTTCGACTTCTGTAACTGGGCTTGAGAAAGCCGATGTTGCTCTTGGGCTTTTTTAAGTTTGGCGAGTAATTCGCTATCTTGCTGCTGGCGAATCACAGAAACTAGATAATCATGAACCAATTGATAGCGGTTAAGGGGACTTTCTCGTAAGAGCACCACTAATCCTGATTCGACCAGGATATTTAAGACTAAATCTAACTGGTCTATTTTTTCTATCGCTAAATCCACTGCCAAGGCGTTTAAATCTTTTTCCAAATCCTGGCGGGTTTTAGGCGGGCGCGTGTTATTTTCTTCGGTGAGTAAATACAAGATAAGTTCAGCAGCTTTTTCATTTTCGGATCCACAATCTGCGATCACTTCTTGCAGGTAACGCTGCACCAATTTTTCTTTAGGACCTTTTCTCCGATAATGAGCTAGGGTAGTAATTCCTTCAGTCTGTAGTTGAGCTCCTACGATTTGTAATTCAATGGGACGAACTTCTCCTTCACTACTACCTAGTTCTTGCACTAACGTATTGACTAAGGCTTCTTCTAAATAAACTTGAGAGCGCTCGGTTAGTCGTTGAATAATAGATTTAGCATCCTCTAGGGAGAAATTACCTAAATAATAAAGAATATTTTTATTGAGAATATTATTGTTGATTGAATCAAAATTTTGATGACGAATTCCCTGCAACAAAAAATACAAATCATTTTCCCGTAATGACAATATAACCTTGACGAAAGGAATCTGAAGACACTCCCGGAAAAAATCAAAGAAGCGTTTTCTTTCAGTATGATTCTCCCAAATAAAGAAAAACTCTTCAAACTGGTCAAAAATCAGTACGGTTAGCAAATTGCGATGTTCATTTTGTCGCAATTGCTCTAAAATGGTGGCTGGTTGCAGGTTAGTTTGGGTGGCTGGTTGCAGGTTAGTTTGGGTTGCCGGTTGCAGGTTAGAATACTGCTGTGAACCTTGGCCTTTCGGCCACGCTTCGCGAACAACCTTCAACCGGTCAACCTTCAACTGAGAAGAACCTTCACCGTTCAACTGGTCAACGTTCAACACAGAAGAACTCTCAAGGTTAAACTGGTCAACTTTTAACGGTGAAGATGCTAAGGATTTCCAGACTTCCCTGACCCAATCGGTATAAACCCTTACCAAAATTGGTACGACATCACGGGTTCCAATTACCTTAGTTTTGAGAGTGGGGACTAATCCAGCTTCTAGGACAGAACTCTTACCTACCCCTGACTGACCATAAATCACTGTCAGTTTGTGCTGGGTGCTGCCAATACGTTCCACTAAGCGCTCTACATCGTTCTGACGTACAGAAGCAGTGATTTCCTCAGCAGGGGTTTCCTGCTCTAGGAGTAAGGTAGAACTTTGGCGTAGATGAGGTTTAAGCCGACCAGGTCCGATAAAGGCACGGAAACCATATTGCTGCTCAACGGAGAATCGTTCTTGTTTGACCCGAAAGGCTTCTAGATACTGCTTTTGCCGGAAATAAAGCGTCCGCAATTTTTCCAAAATGCGAATATAAAGTTGTGGAGAATCCATCGGACCGGTTTCCTTAGCCCTTTCCAGGATAGTGATCGCCTCTTCCGAGAGACCCAAATGCCGCTTCGCTTGAGCCAGAAGCAGTAGATAGGACATCTGATACTGTCCAGAGGTATTAGTTAACCGTGTCAGAAGTTCTAAAGCTTTCCTAGCTGCTTGCTGAGCGCCCATCCAACGGCAGTCTTGAAGGGCGACTGCAGCGATAAATCCATAATCTTGAGACAGTTGCAGTGGATTGCCATAGGTTCTGTGCAGTACCAGGGAGCGTTGCGCCAGACCTTGTAAGTCTTTCCAAGCTTCCAGTCGTTGTAGGGTTTCGCCAAGTTTAGTAATAAACTTGGCAATTAAATCTGGGCGTTTTGCTTGTTCAAATGTATCGATACACTTTTGAAAATACCCTCTGGCTGTGATCCAGTGGTGACGACTTTGGGATCGATTGAGTTCAGCCAGGTTCAGATAACACAAACCGATATGAAACAGCAGTAGAGCTTGACGTTCTCGTGGTGAAGGGGTGAGGGGTTGAGGGGATGAAGGGGTTGAGGGCTCCTTTGACAACGTCCGGAGGTAAGGAGATATTGGGGTAGCTTGACCTAGTCGGGAGGGGAAACTACTCTGCTGTTGTGTTTCCTGTTGTTGTGTTTCCCAGCTCCTAGATTCCTGCTGCCAAAATGCTAAACTTTGCTGATAATACTCTAACGCCTGATCGATCTGACCATTAATATAAGCTTCTCGACCAAGCACAAATGGCAAACTAGCTTCTTGGGTTATTTCTAAGACATCTCCACGAGTTTGCAAATCCCTCAAAGCTGAGTCCAATTCTCGGCAATAGCTGGAACCAAAAATAGCGGTATTGGGTAGGAACTGATCCCCACCGGCATCCAAAATACGAGTAAATAAATAACTCTCTCGCTCTGCTAGAGCTTCAATCAAGTGATTTGAGGAGAGGACAAAATTTGTGGTTGTTGCCCAACTCTCTAAATCCGGCACAAACCGAATTAGCGTTTCCAATACCTCGTCATTTACCCATAACACTAGAGGGAAGGGGCAATGCTTGCGAAACTCCTCCCGCACTTGGTTGGTAGTGATTAGTACTTGCTCCAGGTTGCTCAGGGAGTCTAAACCGAAGACCATCACGGCAGGTGGCTGTTGATCCCCTAGCTGCTCCAAGATAGTGGTGTAGAGACTCTTCACCTTAACCGACTGGTTCAGGTATATTTCCTGGAACTCAATAGCACAGACTTGCCGCAACTTCCGCACAATGTAATCCTGTAAAGCTTCATAGTTGCGGCGGGCTAAAATCAGGGAAAACTCCCCTTGGGACGTCTCCATTGCCCAGGCGAGTTCCTGCATTGAATTGTTGTTGTAGGCATCCGCATCTTCTACGCGGTATAAGCTAGGCATGATTTGAATCCTTCCGCTTCTGCCAAAATGGGATTAACGTCAAACCAAGACCCATCTTGGTCTCGGTACTCATAGACGAACATGCTGCGGATCAAGACTTGGTAACCTTCATCTCCAACTACCTTCTTGTGTTTAGCAACATGACACAATAATTCCCACTCATCGTCTGAGATGGGTAGGGTTAGTTCATTGCGGCGGTCTCGAATTACATTTTCTAACATGCCTTGAGACAGAGGTAATCGTCTTTCTTTCTTGATCCAGGTACTGAGAAACCGGAGCAAATTCCGCACATGACCCCCGCTAGCGTAACACAGGCGATCTAAAGTGTCAGGGGAGTCGAACACCTCTTTTACTCTAGCAAGACGCTCCACAGGCTCTAAATTAGGAAAGGCTCTCGCCAGTACCATTTGTCGCAGCAGTGCCATGCCCTGTTCATGGGGAGTACCATCTCGTAACTTTACCGGTACCATTGGTAACACTTTGGGATCTACCACAAAGCGCTGAGTCAAGGCACTATAGTCATTAGAAAATCGTAGCGCTAGGGGCATGGTGTAGACCACATGACAGTGTAACCCCTTTAACTGGGCTCCGCGATCCACAAATAGATATTCCGGCTGATCACGTCCCCAAGGCTTCTGGGAAGCGTCCACCCGATCGAGGTTATCTACAATCACCACTAGCCCTTGTTTCCCAAGTTTTTGGAGGTTTGCGATCGCAGGTTCGAGCAACTCTTGGTTAATCACTTCTAACAACCGATTGGTTTGAGGTTCGAGATATTGCCGTAAGCGACTGCGCAGATCCGGGCTATCCTTAGCCTTAGCCGTAATCTCACCAATCCCAACTGCTAGGGAAACCGCCCCCTCAGTGTCTACTCCAACCTCACCAATCCCAGGAACTCCTACCCTACCGCTTAATTCAATTTCAGTGAGCAACAGTTTAGCCGCACCTGCCAGTAATTTTTTAAAGCCTTTCGGTTCACCTAGCTTAATTTTGTCTAAGCTTTCACTGACGCGACGGGCAATAGCGAGTAAGATGTCCCCGACATCTACATCTCCCATTTCCAAGTCTTGAGAAGATTCAAAATAGACCACGTGAAAGTCAGCTTCCTCCAATTCGGCTTTCAGTCGCAGTAACTCCGTAGACTTACCACAACCAATATGTCCAGTAAATAGCTCGCAGGTCGGCTCATCCATGGAGAAGAAAGTGATATTATCCTTCAACTCTTCAATGATCTTGCCCCCTCGCACTGAGGAAAAATCGATATAATACTTACAGTCTTCCGGCTGATCGACCGTTAACGTTTTGCTGGGATTACAGGCTTTATATAATTTTTGTATGTTTACTGTCATAGGTTTCCTTTTTTATTTTTCATCACCAAGTTTAAAATTTACCTGTCAAGGTAGGGAATCGGGAATCGGGAATCGGGAATCGGGAACAGGTAAAAGTCATAATATTTGATTATTTGATAACTGATTCGATCTCCAATAATATTAGTCATTAGTTATTTTGGCTTAGTTATTTTGGCTTATATGAATAATTATGGTATTAGTAATTGCTGGTAATTCCCCCTTCTATATTATCACTCACTCTAGGTATCAGTGTAGGAATTGTGATCATTATTTTAGGCCATATTCCCTACTCCCTACTCCCTACTCCCTACTCCCTACTCCCTACTCCCTTTGCTATAACAATTTCAAACTGTAACTGATGGCTGTCTAGAAAATCATGGGTAAAATGATCGACGACATTGGTATCAGCAAGTTCCAAATTGTAGAAATCTATAAATTCCTGGTCAAAATAGGGACCAGCGTGCCAAGTTCCTACTTCTAATTTAATAAAGCAGTTACCTGGAATCCGAAAAGCCGCAATATCCTCTAAAACTGGTTGGTCATCCTGATTGGGAGGAGCTACAGCCATGAACCAGTCTTTCCCTTCTAGAGAACCGAGACACTGAGTACATTGGACATGACGAGTAATTTTATCAAACTTACGACCTTTGTGGTGTAGCCGCATGATATAAAACCGGGATGTCCCATTTTCGAGGTTTAACTGAGCATCATCTTGATCATAGGGTTTGCCGTCAACACTTGCAAAGATGACTTGACCGTAGGGCTGAAAGTTCTCTGATGTCACCCATTCCGCGTATAGTTTTTGAATCGTCTTGACTTTACTCATCCTCAGCCTCCGCCGTCAGTAGTTAAGAATTAACAGCTTATTGATTTTAGCTTGTCCAGGTGCCTTGCTGTTACTCTGGCAACTAGTCTTTACTTTTCCTTTATGGTATCCTTGTATAGGTAATTTTAAAAAAAACATCAAAAAAATCATCAGTTTCATCTTTAGGGTTATGGTCGTCGTAATTCTTTATATTATAGTCGATAATTATATCTATATTAATCTCGGGATATAAAAATATTATCCTCTATAGTATCGACTTGATAAAGCCACTAAGCTAACCTTTTTTAAAAGGTATAAAATCCTTAATTTTACACTAAATCATGCCTGAATTTTTAAGATAAATTGATGACTTTTACTTGCTCAAACCAAGACAATGTGGTCTATCGCTTCTGGAAACTGGCGATCATCAATATTCTTTCTACTCTCATGATACCCCTTGCGGGTTTAATCAGCGTGGCTTTCTTAGGTCATTTAGATCAAATCCGCCACTTAGCTGGAGTCGCTCTCGCCACCATCCTGTTTAACTTAATCTACAATAGTTTGGCTTTTTTACGGATGGGAACTACTGGGATAACCGCTCAAGCTGTCGGAGGAAATGACCGAGATGCTATGTTGCTGGTGGGACTTCGTAATGGCTTAATTGCTCTGATTTTAGGTGTAGTTATCTTAAGTTTACAGTATCCTCTCAGAGAGCTTGGATTTGCTTTGTTAAGTGCTACACCAGATGTCAAATTTTCCGGTATTGCTTATTTTAATGCTCGGATTTGGGGAGCTCCTGCAACATTACTCAATTTCGTACTGATTGGTTGGTTTCTCGGTAGAGAAATGAGTGGTAAGGTTTTGCTGCTGTCCATTATCGGTAACACCGCTAATATAGTTTGCGATTACTTTACTATTATTCGGTGGGGTTGGGAAAGCACTGGCGCTGGATTATCCGTAGCAGTTAGTCAATACGTGATGGTTTTAGTGGGCATAGTTTTAGTTAGCCAAGAAATAAAGTGGCAAGAGCTAAGAGCAGTAGCCAAACGAATTTGGAACTTGTTGGATATAAAAGCTACTTTTACCCTAAATAGTAATCTTTTTATCAGAAGCTTAGCGATTCTTTTTACCTTGTCTATTTTTACCAATTTGAGCTCAGCTCTTGGTACCACAATCTTGGCGGAAAATGCTTTGATACTAGAGGTGTTCAGCTTGGCTGTTTATTTTATTGATGGATTGGCATTTGCTACGGAAACTCTGACGGGTAATTTACAAGGTCAGGGAGCAAAAGAGCAGTTAGTCCCTTTATTGAAAATTGCTGGAGGAAGCAGTTTGCTATTGGGACTTAACTTTGCTTTCCTGTTTATCCTGTTTCCCCAGACACTCTTTGGGCTGTTAACAAACCACACTGAGGTGATCGAATCGATTACTCTCTATGTTCCTTGGTTACTCCTGGTGTTAGGATTTGGTTCCATTGCGTTTATGCTGGATGGTTATTTTCTGGGCTTAGCTGCAGGACAGACCTTACGTAATTCTACCGTAATCGCCTTGGTGGTGGGATTTGTCCCTATGGCTGTGGCGTCTTGGCAGTTTCAAAGTGTTCATCTTCTTTGGTTAGCTTTATCCTTGTTTATGGCAGGAAGAGCGATAGTACTGGGCGTAAAGTTACCAAGCACGTTGAAGTGAAATATATGGTTTTTCAATTAGGTGAGGTACAAATTTTTTGGGTTTTAGGGAACAGGGAACAGGGAACAGGGAACAGGGAACAGGGAACAGGGAATAGCGATCCGCTGCATCAAGATAGGAAATCAACGTCAAAGAAGACTCTATATTATAACTGCGAGAAACGCTATAAAAGTTTCTCATAGTAATGAGATACAGATAATTTTTTTTCTATTCCCTACTCCCTACTCCCTACTCCCTACTCCCTACTCCCTAAAACCTGTGATGGAATAAGCAAACCGATGACAATAATTTAAAGAAGTATGAAGTATGAAGCATGAATTGTAAAAGATGAAGTATCAAGGATGAAGTATGAAGCATGAACTATCAAGATAGAGGGAATTGTAGATGGCTCGTCAACGTTGGGCTTCAAGAACAGTATTTCTCCTCGCAGCAGTAGGTTCTGCAGTTGGCTTAGGGAATGTGTGGCGCTTTCCCTACCTAGCTGGGAAATACGGTGGGGGAGCATTTCTAGTGCCTTACCTGATCGCTTTAGTCCTAATTGGGGTTCCACTGTTGATGCTGGAATTTGCGGTAGGACAAAAAATGCAACGGGGAGCCATAGGCTCATTTAGGAAATTACACCCCAATTTCGGCAGTCTCGGTCTGTTTGCCCTGATGTCAGCCTTTATCATTGTCTCCTATTATGCAGTTGTGATGGGCTGGAGCTTGATTTACTTTCTGGCATCCTTTGGGGTCAAGTGGTCGAGTGATGCTAAAAGCTACTTCTTTGATAGTGTTCTGCAAATCAGTGATGGGGTCAACGTATTAGGTGGTATCAACTGGCCAATCTTATGGTCTCTACTTGTAGTCTGGGTCTTGATTTATTTCTGTGTTTGGAAAGGCACGACCAGTGTGGGCAAAGTCGTTGTCTACAGCGTGCCACTTCCGATTATTTTACTGGGGGTATTGCTATTACGAGCAGTAACTTTACCAGGTTTCCTCAATGGCTGGAAACTGTATCTTACTCCGGTTTGGAGTGCATTAGTTGACCCCGAAGTTTGGACAGCTGCATTCTCACAAATTTTCTTTACCTTATCTCTGGGATTTGGAATTATGGTGACTTATGCTAGCTACAAGAACTCAGAGGATGACATTGCTAAAGATACCTGGTTAACTGCCTTGATCAACAGTGGTATCAGCTTATTTGCCGGTTTTGTGGTGTTCGGAATTTTGGGATATATGGCAGGAGTTACCAACACCCCCTTGGCAGAGCTGGCTGCTTCTGGTCCGGGTCTAGCGTTTGTGGTTTTTCCGGAAGCTTTAAGCTTAATGCCCTTGCCTTGGCTGTTCAGTCTGCTGTTTTTTGTGATGCTGCTTTCCCTAGGCATCGACAGCGCTTTTTCCCTAGTAGAAGCTTTGAATGCGACTATCCTCGACAAACAACAACAGGGAAATGTTGCTAAGGTTTCAATTGGGGTTTGTCTAGGGGGATTTATTGCTGGAATTATTTACACTACCAGAGCTGGATTATACATTTTAGATATTGTAGATCATTTTGTTACTAACTATAACTTGATGTTGGTAGCTATTTTCCAATCTATCCTAGTGGGATGGGTGTATGGTGCAGAAAAGCTGCGACGATACATGAACCAAGTTAGTGATTGGACGGTTGGTAAATGGTGGAATTTTTCTATAAAATACCTGATTCCTATGGCTTTAGTCGCTTTGCTAGCAACCCAGTTTTCAAAAGATATTAGGACTCCCTATGAAGGATACCCAGCCTGGGCTTTAGGACTTGGCTGGGCAATTGTGTTTTTGCCATTACTTATTTTCTTGTCTTTGCTGGTCACAGACAAAACATTGATCAATGGGAGAACCGATTAATTTTAATGATTAATTTGTAAGCCTTCAGCTGTCAGCTGTCAGCTGTCAGCTTAAAATAAACCTCAATATTGATAGATTAATGAAAATGCCATCAATTTGACAATCAACGGGGACTCACCAGCACAAACCCCCGTGTCTTTTTAGACTCTGAATCCTTAGTCGCCATTGCTTGCCACAATTCTTCAGCCTTGACCCAGACCGGAGGATATTTGTAACGAGAGACATCTAGGATCAGAAAACGGTCTGCTTCTTGGTTGTAGGCAGCTAAAGGAGAAATATGTCCCGGACCTTTCTGAGCAATGGCTTTGCGTGAGTAATTGACTAAGACAAAATTTTCCGCTTCTTGCAAATTCTTCACCACTATGTTGCGAAACTCATCCAGGGTCAAATCACCACCATGGTAAACCTCTGCTCTAACTGGATAAGTTTCCAATAATCCTGCTAATTGTTCCAAAGTCATGCCCCGACGAGCAATCACCTCAGCCATGCGCACTTGCTCAGTTTTGGCATTCAAAACATTCTTCTGGGTGAAGCGGTTAGTCCTAAATTCGGGTGCTTTTGGAGCTTGAATTGATAAAGCATTCAGCACCATAACCATACTAGCTACTCCACAGTAAGTAAGCTTTTCCTGAGTCACAAACTGAATACTTAGGGGCAAATAGTCTTCTCGGGCTTGGCTTGCCATCAGTAACTGTTCGCCGTGATCGGAATCGAGGTTAATCAGATTTTCGGTCAGTGGAATTGTCTGGGCTAAGCATCCTCCCAAGCATCCTCCATTGATAAGGAAAAACCCAATTAGAGTGGCTTTTAGGGGTATACGGAATAGTTTTAGTAGATTTTTTTGAGCAGATTTTTTAGCATCGTTGTGATTAATCATATCTAGCAATTATTATACTGATGAGGTACAAATCTCTGGGTTTTAGGGAGCAGGGACTTCGGAGCAGGGTGTAGGGTGTAGGGTGTAGGTTTTTTAATTTGACGTCAGGTGTCGGGTGGGTTACTCTTGCCTGTTGCCTGTTGCCTGTTGCCTCTTGCCCTTTGGGAGTATGTTCACAAATCAAATACAAACGCTATATCTGATTAAATCAGGACTTACGCAGTTAAGTGGATTTCGCCCCCCTAGGGTGTGTTTTCAAAGTTTTCCGCAAGATATTAGATCCCCCCCAGCCCCCCTTATTAAGGGGGGAGCCATACTCAAAGTCCCCCTTTTTTAAGGGAAACGGGGGTACTCGGAGTTTGAAGACACG
>NZ_JAAHIE010001349.1:0-1159 GCF_010671945.1 Moorena sp. SIO4E2 | reverse complement strand
TAAAATTTATGGGTTTTCAAGTCAATGGTTGTTTATTGTTATTGGTTTACACATACTACTAGAAGGTCGAATTTTTGGATATTCCGATCCTTTAGAAAATCGTTGGAATTCTATAATATTGTGTTTCGCGACTATTGCAGTAGTTACCTTAACTACATTAAGACCTGTAAGTGATAGTCTTTCTGATCTGACTGTGTTATTCATACTTATAACTCAATCATTGATCTGGGTTTCTGGCATTCAATATTTATGGGATGCCAGAGAGTATATCATTCAATCATTTGAGTCAAACTAATCACATTATTTTTTAAAAAAATTCTGCATAAAAATAGTTACGAATAGGCGATAATATAAATTAGAATACAAGTAATTATAGTTTGAAAAACAGAAGAGTTAATGAATAATAATCAAGAAGCCCAATTCTTAGCAAAGTGGTCAAATAAATGGAACACTGAGAGCAGCGAGGTTGAGAAGGAATATGATACTTTAGCTCAAGTGTATGAGGAAAAAGTCTTGAATTGGCAGTATGCTGGTCATCAGGTTGCTGCTGAACTGATTGCAAAGTTTGTTGCTACCGATGGCAAAATTTTGGATCTCGGATGTGGAACGGGACTTGCTGGACAAGCTCTTCTAGAACAAGGTTATCAAACCATAATTGGAGTTGACATTTCTGGTAAATCTTTAGACCTCGCTAGAGAAAAAAATATTTATACTGCTTTATATAAAGCAGATATACAGCAAGCATTGCCATTTCAAGATAATGAATTTGATGGAATCATTTCCACTGCTGTGCTTACTAATATGGAAACGTCAAATGTGTTGTATGAGTTTTGCCGAGTAGTAAAGCCGGGAGGATATCTGGTGTTTACAAACCGAGAGGATATCCACTCTCAAAAAAAATTCGACGTTACCTTGCAACAGATGGAGTCAGAAGGCATTTTAAAACAAGCCTATCTTTCGCCACCACAACCCTATCTTCCCAATAATCATGATTATGCAGAGAAGATCAAGATTCTGTATTGTGCCTATGAGGTGTGCATTTGATGTTTCTCCGGGCTATTGGCGAAGCTTGCGCCTTAGCCCATAGCATTGGAGATTCTAAAAGGTCGTTAATTCACGTCCTTCTAGAAATTAAAACATGGAGGCTCTCAACTCTGTT
>NZ_JAAHIE010001348.1:0-1159 GCF_010671945.1 Moorena sp. SIO4E2 | reverse complement strand
GCTTACCTACAGGGTTAAAACCCTCTTCCTAAGAGTTAGCTCAATTGGATATACTTGGGCTGTTCAAACATATGAACGGTGTCCACAAACCGAGCGGTCTTGGACTGACTTGAAATAACTAGGCTTTGAGTCCGTGCTCCACCTTGGAAGAACCGAACCCCTTCCATCAGGGTTCCTGGGGTGATACCACAAGCAGCAAACAGTACGGTTTCACCAGAGGCTAGTTCTTCAGCATTGTAAACCTTATCGGGATCGGTAATCTTCATGCTTGCGAGCCGTTCAATGTTGCTTTCTTTGCTTTCCCCAATCAGACCAGTTTTCACGATGGCGGGATCGTAGATCAGCTGACCTTGGAAGTGTCCCCCTAAGGCACGCATTGCTGCTGCTGAGATTACCCCTTCTGGGGCAGCACCGATGCCCATCAAGGCATGGATATTGGTACCAGAAAAGGCACAGGAGATGGCGGCGGAAACATCACCGTCACTAATCAGTCGCACCCGAGCACCAGCTCCCCGGATTTCGTTGATCAAGTCCTTGTGACGGGAACGGTCCATCACAACTACCACCAGTTCATCAATGGAGCGCTCTAGACAATCGGAGAGGATTTGCAGATTTTCCGTTGCGGACTTGTTGATATCTACATGATTCTTGGCTTGGGGTGGTGCTGCCAGCTTCTTCATGTAGAAGTCAGGAGCAGCAAATAGACCGCCCTTCTCGGAAATAGCTAGCACTGCCATGGAACCGTTTTGGCCATAGGCCACTAGGTTGGTGCCTTCACAGGGGTCAACCGCAATATCAATTTCTACCAGCTCATCTGGGTTACAGAAGTTGGCAGCATCCTCTTGGGTACAAATCCCAACTTCTTCACCAATGTAGAGCATGGGAGCATCATCCCGCTCCCCTTCTCCAATTACAATCCGACCCCGCATATAGATCTTGTTCATCCGCTCCCGCATAGCTTCTACAGCCACTTGGTCAGCAGTGTTTTTCTCCCCTTTACCCATCCATTTGGCGGATGCGATCGCAGCTTTTTCTACGACTTCTATAATTTCTAAACCTAGTGTATTTTCCAAAGCGCCCGTTCTCCCAAAAGCTAGATGAGCTTATTTTCTTAATTATTTGTTTACAGTTCTTAAGTCTATCAGAGCGTGGTATCTCG
>NZ_JAAHIE010001347.1:0-1166 GCF_010671945.1 Moorena sp. SIO4E2 | reverse complement strand
CCTAATGCTCCGGAACAAAATCCGGTAGAAGATATTTGGTTACAAGGAAAAAGTTTCTTGAGAAAATTTTATCATATTTGCAGTTCTTTTAAAAAAGTAAAGTGGTTATTCAAGTTTTTTACTGATGGTCAAATATTTGATTTTCCCAAACTTTTTAAGTATGGAATTTTGCCACAACCTATTTAGGATTGCTATATATCATTTAAATCTGGAGAGTATTTAGGGAGAAATATGACTTCATGCCCAAGGCCGACAACTAAGTCCTTAATCAGGGTCTTTCTGTGAATTGGTGCATTGTCCATTATTAGTACTGATTTTCGCTCAAGTGATGGCAATAAATATTTTTCTAGCCATCCCTCAAACCCAACAGCATTTAAGCTTCCTTCAAAAATCATTGGGGCAATTAAATCTTTCTTTCTTTTTCTTCTTCCTGCCACCAAGTTTTCTCTTTTTTTTCTTTTACCTTGTTTATTTCCTATTACTTTCTTCCCTCTCATAGACCAAGCATATAGACATTCTTGAACTTCCTCAAATCCACTCTCGTCAATATATACAAGGCTTTCTATCCCATACTTTTTAATCAACTCTCTGAGTAATCTATAGTAGTTTATTCTTTCTTGTCTATTTCTTTCTCGATACCTTAAATCTTTTTTTTTGTGTGATTTTCATCTGACCCAATGCCTAACTGATTGAACTAATATTAACTCCAAACTTTTGAGCGCGATTGACCGTAGGTCACGCTACGCGATCGCATAATCTTAAATCTGGATTGTCTTTCACATCTTGTTTTAATGCATGCCAATCTAATTTTCGCTTACGCCGTGTGACTTTTGTCGGTTTTAAATCCACTCTTGCTAGCCACCTATAGATTGTAGAGCGTCCCACTTTATAGATTCTGGCAGCGGATAAAATACTTCCTCCGTGTTCAATATAGTCAATGACTCTTGTTCGTAAATCTAGACTGTAAGACATTTTTTAAATGATTTATTCTGGTTTTTATTTTACTATTTATATTGTACCACTATTATTCAAAATGACTATAGTTAGTCAATTATCCATTTGGCTAATGATTCATTTGTTCGCGAGATTGTTGCCTCACGCGACCAGTCATGGCAGCTTCCTGTAAGGCCATAAAGGCATCGAGATCCGCCAAATCGTACTTTTTA
>NZ_JAAHIE010001346.1:0-1168 GCF_010671945.1 Moorena sp. SIO4E2 | reverse complement strand
GGTTTCGGATCTTTTCGATATCGGGAAAATCTGGTCAGCGATGTATTCAATGAACTGTTGTTGTTGAGATTGTTGGTTGTTCATGGTATTTATCATAAGAAAGGGAGCAGGCAGCAGGCAGCAGGGAGTAGGGAGTATGCAAGAGGCAAGAGGCAAGAGGCAAGAGGTAGAACAGGCTTCCAGCCTGTGATACTTAACTCCCATAAGCTGTTCGCGTAGCGTGCGCATAGCGCATTAGCTGATAGCTGATGCGCTATGCGCTGAATGCTTAACTAAATTCTGCCATGTAGATTTCGATTTGTGTTAGGTTAACAGCAATTTTTATTTGTTTTTATTTTAGGATATTTTAGTTTATTACTTCATAGTTATAATACCTATTTTTATTTAGGTATATTTTCCAGTAAATACCATCAAAGTTTTTTATATCAAACTCCTATACACCTATTTTTTTAGTCAATAGGCTAGAAGTCAGAAGCATTTTAAGCTATCAGCTATCAGCTATCAGCCATTCGCGTAGCGTGTTTGGCCAAGGCTGACGGCTGACGGCTGAATGCTTACTAACCATTTCACTTGAAAATAATGACTATGACCAAGAAGACTAATCGCAACCGAAAACGTTGGCTATTAATAGAGTTCGTTGTGGAGTTACTAGCTTTATTCCTTGATGCAAACCTAATCATAGTGTTGAATCTTTGCGTGTTGATTTGGCGTTGGCTCAGGGAAGAAGAAGAGGAGGAGTAGGGTCGATATCATAGTTGCCAAAAAGAAAGTAAGTGTGGGAAGGGTGGGGAGATGGGGAGTGTAAGCTCAACAGGATTTTTTTCCCTCTTCCCTCTTCCCTCTTCCCTGCTCCCGTCTTGATGCAGTCGCTCATGGGGGAAACCCCCAAGACCGCGCTGCATCGCTGCTCCCTGCTCCCTAAAACCTAGATATTTGTACCTCACAAGTCTTAGAATTGCTATAGTTGTAGTCTACTACTTGTTTTAGTAAAGGCACCCTCAGCCCAATATCAGCCATGAAATTCATCAGCCCCAAAACCGACTTTGCCTTTAAAAAAATCTTTGCCTCCCAGGAAAGTAAGCCGATTCTGATTAGCTTCCTCAATGCTCTTGTCTATCACAATCAACCTCTCATCCAAGATTTGGAAATTATTGATCCTTATCAGTCA
>NZ_JAAHIE010001345.1:0-1171 GCF_010671945.1 Moorena sp. SIO4E2 | reverse complement strand
ACTATCAGGTTCAACAGAAGATCATGTACCAAACTGACCCACCGCTTTCTCCCAGCGAAACTATGCCGACTATGTATGACTTACCTAGTGAAGACCCAGAGGAGCCTGGTTTGCCTGACGAATTTCACGACTTCCAACCCCAGCTATTGCGGGAAACCTGCCAACCTCCTAACTATCCCAGGGAGGAGATGTTCATTGGTACAGACCTAAATTTATATTACGATAGCCATCATTTATTGTGGCACAAACGACCGGATTGGTTCCTGGTATTGGGTATCACTCCTGCTCAACAACAACAAGACCTGCGCTGGAGTTATGTGGTTTGGCAGGAAGGAAGAGCGCCATTTTTGGTAGTGGAACTCTTATCACCAGGTACCGAAGCGGAAGATTTAGGACAAACCCTAAGGTCTGCCAACAAGCCACCCACTAAATGGCAAGCCTATGAACAATATATGCGCATTCCTTACTATGTTGTCTTTGACCGTGTCTTGATGCAGTCGCTCATGGGGGAAACCCCAAGACCGCGCTGCATCGCTTATGAAAACCAGTTGCGGGTGTTTCAATTAATTGTCACCCAGTATCAGGAAGTAGAGCTTTCTGAGCCCAAATTTTGGATTCCAGAACTGGAATTAGGGTTAGGAGTATGGCAAGGTAAATATCAAGACACAGAAGGGTTGTGGCTGCGTTGGTATGATGGAGCTGGTAATTGGATTGAGACTTCAGCAGAACGGGCAGAACGGCAAAAGCAACGGGCAGAACAGGAATCCCAACGGGCAGAAAGATTGGCAGAAAAATTGCGTACCCTTGGCATCAATCCCGATGATTTGTAAGGGGGGTGATCCAACTTCCCGACTCCCGACTCCCGATTCCCGACTCCCGATTACCGATTCCCTACTCCCATCAACCCATGACATGGAAGAATTAACCTTATTACGTCAACTAATTGAAGAAAAAAAGTATCATAAAGCCTTAGAAATTGTTGATGAACTAGAAGAAATGTCAAGGGAGGATAAACTAAATAAAATTTATAGCTATGCAGTCATATTACTATTACATTTAATCAAGCAAGAAGTAGAAAAACGCACGACCCGCTCTTGGGAATTTTCTATTTATAATGCCAGCAAAAATATTAAACGAGTTAACAAACGGCGAAAATCAGGAGGATATTATG
>NZ_JAAHIE010001344.1:0-1174 GCF_010671945.1 Moorena sp. SIO4E2 | reverse complement strand
CGTTAAGCGATGTTTTTTAAAAACATATCGGATCTTTTCCTCTAATAATTTTTCATCCTTGCCGGAGCGTTTTTTTAAAGACAATAATTCCTTTTATCCTTTGACTAGACGATTGTCTAATCCTCTAATTTTACGAGAGGCTAAGGCATTAGATTTGACCACCAACCATCTTTCTAGCCACTGATAACGCTTTTTCGTTTCGGAGTTAACCCAAATATTTCCTAATGGGACTTCAAAAGCTAATCCGATTTCTTCCGGTGGGGATTTCCCTTGCTCCTTTTCGACTATTTTAATCACTTCTGTTGGAGGATTATTCACCCAATCAGCCAACAACTTTGGACGAGGTTGACTCATCGCCAACGGAAAATAATAGATTCCTCCTTCTTCATGGATTTGAGCTCGATTTTCCCATGTTGAAGCTTTAGAATCGGCTAAATAGAGAAATTCTCTGTGCCCAATTATTTCTGTCATTTTTCGCCAAGTTGGGACATAGTCTGACTCATCTGTTCCATTTCCCGCCAATGTTGCTCCTAACAATGGCATCCCTAATGGGTCTAATGTTGCTAACATTTGCCGATATTGTCTTAAATCGGGTCGGCGATTTTTACTCTATCCAAATTGAATCAAAGACGATTTTTATTCCCTTTCTGAGATTTGATGATATACTGAAAAGCTGGTCGTATCACTTCGGCCTTTTTCGGTTGGTAATTCATAAGCTTTTACCAAATACTTTGATATCGATATGGACATCTCCGAAATTCTTTCCGGTTTACCCATTGTTTTCAATAAATCTCCACAACGGTCATCGGTAGCTTCTTTTTCGGCGATTTTCCATCCGGTTATTTTTTCTAGACTTCTATGATGCTCACATACCCATTTTTCTACACAACACATCCTATGGTCGGCTTCACTGACTATATAGGTCAGTAATAATACTGCCAATTCCCCATAACTTAAGCCTTGGCGATTTCCATGAGGGACTGGTAGATGTTGATCTATCATCGACGCTACCTTCATTTGCCTTAACCAGTAGATGATTAAAGGCAGATCATCTATTCGTTCTGAGTGAGTTTGTGTAGTTATCAATCGACTCCTCGTTGTTCAACACCCTGCTACACAAGGATTTTAACCTTTTTTGTCTACCCCATTCCTTCAATTTGAGCGAACGGTGAGT
>NZ_JAAHIE010001343.1:0-1179 GCF_010671945.1 Moorena sp. SIO4E2 | reverse complement strand
TATCTTTCACGCCCGGAGTTACGGGTTTAGGACTGGGCGAGGCGCACATGATGCCCAAATGTACATATTCACCAACCTGAATAAAGGAAAAAAAGGCATCACTAAAAGGGTAATTGAGCTAGATATTAAAAAGTGTTTTGACCGCATTTCTCATAAATCCATCATGGATAGGTTGATAGCACCAGCACATGTGAAGAAAGGGGTCTTCAGGTGTTTAAAAGCTGGCATCAGCCCGGAATTCCCTGAACAAGGAACTCCCCAGGGAGGAGTGGTTAGCCCCCTTTTAGCCAATATCGCACTTGATGGAATAGAAGATATCCATCCATCCGTCCGCTATGCAGACGACATGGTGATATTTTTAAAACCAAAAGATGACGCCGGAAAAATTCTTCAAAAAGTGGAAAAATTTCTGGAAGAACGAGGTCTCGAAATCAGTCAAGAAAAGACCAAGATAACCAAAACGACAGACGGTTTTGACTTCCTTGGCTGGCAGATGCGAGTCAAGCCAAGCGGAACATTCCATTGTAAACCCTCAGCGGATAATCATAGGAAAATACGCGAGAAGATTAAAGCCGTAGTCAATAGCTCGAATTATGGTGCAAAGGTCAAAGCCAAAAAACTAGCTCCCATTGTAAGAGGATGGCGAAACTACCATAAATGGTGTGATATGAGCGATTCTCGGGATAGTCTATGGTTCCCTAACAAAGCGGCAAAAAGAAAATTCCTCATCGAAAAGAAAATGAACCGCTATGAAGCAGTGGAATTATGCAAAAAGGCATTCCCTACAGTAAGGACTAAACGTTTTGGACACACTATGGTCACAGGGACTAAGTCCCCTTACGATGGAGACTTAGTCTATTGGAGCAAACGGAAAAGTACGCTCTACGACAATCATACGTCCAAGGCTTTGAAACGACAAAACCATTCTTGTGAATATTGCGGGTTAATGTTCAATTGCGACGAATCTGTACACCTTCATCATGTAGATGGAAACCACGACAATTGGAAGCTAAAGAACCTAGCAGCAATTCATCAAAGCTGCCACCAACAAATTCACTGGAGCAAGCCAAAAGGCAAGCCGAGAGGTTGAGAGAATCTAGGAGCCGTGTGAGATGAAAGTCTCACGCACGGCTTTGAAGGAGAGGTGCTCCGGATAATACCGGACATCGACTCTAATAA
>NZ_JAAHIE010001342.1:0-1185 GCF_010671945.1 Moorena sp. SIO4E2 | reverse complement strand
GATATCTATAACTCCTTGATTATTTCTTTGATAATCATTTTCCAGTCAACAGTTGTGGAATCTACAATATTCCACAAGCCAAATCTTTCAGGTCGTACTGAAGATAGTTTTTTCATTCTTTTATAAGTATTTGATTCTATAATAGTATCAAATCCTTGTTTTAATTCTAAGGTTATCTCTAATTTTCGACAATAATATAATAACTGCTCATATAAATCAGGTAATTTATAAATACATCTTATCTTCATGGCAACTAAAGCACCCATTAAAACTAATTTACCGTGTGACATGTCACTATCTGCTGCATATAACTTCTCAAATTCGTGTTCAGAACGGCTACACCAACTACTATCATTTTTCATTAATAAAGAAAATGAGTAAAGCTGTTTGATTATTTCGATTAATGAGTTTTCATTACGTTTCGTGTATTTGTTTATAAATCGTTCAATTTGATAAAAAGGTGTTTGATCAAATTCCTTGACTTTCTTATCAACTTTTAAGTCCTCCCACACATTCAATTTTGATAATAATTCACCCAGAGCACTAATCCAAAATTTATGTGGCATGTGCTTATTTAATAAGGGCAAACAAGCATAAACAGACTGAGGTGCTTTTGATGGATAACTCTGATTATATGACATTTCATCCGCCTTTAACGAACTAAAACTAGATGAAAATCCATCATTGGAAATAGAAGATAACAAAACAGTTAAATAAATTTTATCCCGTTGAGCACAAACTTTTACAAAATCTATGAGACTTCCCCCCCCAAAAACTAAAAAACGTTGACCACTGGTAGGAAACTTTAATTTCTCAATATTTGAATAAAATAAAGGATATTTTGGTACAATTATCGGTAGCTGATTTTTATTAAAATGCTCGTAAATGGGAGCAAAACAATTCATTGAATAGACAGTTGGACCTATAATACTACCGTCTATTTTTTCATTTATTAGAATTTTTTCTATGCATTTATCTATCGAATTTTTTGAAATATGTAATGTAGACTTCATAATAAGTTTGACTACTGTTTAACTAACCTTATATGTTTCAAATGTATTATTTCCTTTACCATAACCCCAAGAGGCGAAATAACACTTAACTTTTGAAGATTTACACAAATTCTCTATCCTATCATCAACTATAATCAGGCTGTTTTAGTTGATGATAGGATAGAGAATTTGA
>NZ_JAAHIE010001341.1:0-1189 GCF_010671945.1 Moorena sp. SIO4E2 | reverse complement strand
GCAGACTTGACCTAACCAGGTGTTCAAGGCATTGTAAAGTTGGGAGTTTTTTTCACAGCATTTCTAGAGTATGAGTGGTATCAACTCCATGTGAGCATTATTGGTCTAACTGTGACAACCAGCTCAACAAATCTTCCCAACTTTTTAACTCAAAAATAATATCTGTTAACCCTTCCAAATTTGACAAAGACAAACCTTGAACTACATTGTTTATTTCCTCGGTCTTTTCTGGGAATCGTTTTTTCAGCAGACGCATCACCAAAATCTGTGCCTCAGTGATGCGACCTTCAGCATTCACTTCCTGATAAAATCTGGTCTGTTTCCATTCAGTAAGTCCAAACATCGCTTCTAATTCCCTCCAAGGACGTTCAGGAAATTTATAGACTAAGGCTTGTTCTATTAATTCTATCGCATTTCTTTGCTGTGCTACTGGTAGAGCCCTCGCACATCTTTCTAGTTGTCGTACTCTGTGTTGGACATTGGCTTGAGGTTCTACTACCAGCCGTACCAGTCCCAATCCGATTGAGTCTGAGGTGTCTGGAGTTTCATCAAGGTAAATTGAGCGCAGATATCCTGTTTGGACTTCGCCATCGTAACATCTGGGAATCCCTGTATCCAAGCTGCGCTTAGCCCAAAATACTACCGCTTGCCAGCCATGTCGCCAACGATTTTGTCCTAAGTAGACAAACACTTCTTGCATCAGGCGGTAGTACAAGTCTTCATCTTTATGAAATTGGACTTCTACGAAATAAATAGGGTCGCCATCTCGTTTGGGGAGAAATACGCCGTCGGTGCGTTTGGCAAGTTCTTTGAGTTCGACGGCCTTAAAATTATAGTTTTGTGCTAGTTGAGAGTTTTCTTCCAGGAGTTCAAAGAAAGTACCAGGGAGGGTTTGGAAGACTTTATAAAATAGGCTGTCAGTGCGCATTAGTCTGCATTGCGAGGAACTGGCATTTGGGTTATCTGGCCAATATTATCATCGGTTGGTGTTATTTTTTGATATTATTTTTTTATAATGACAAAGGTGTACGCCCATATATAAAGTGCTCTTCTGATATCGAGTCCGCCTCAGCAGTTGAACTATCAGTAAGTCTTGGGGAGTAATTTGGTGGGCAAAGGGAAAAGGGGGTATTTGATGAATCTATTGGTAAAGTTTCCCCTTGCCCACCCTACGAGTTCTGCGATCGCT
>NZ_JAAHIE010001340.1:0-1189 GCF_010671945.1 Moorena sp. SIO4E2 | reverse complement strand
TCTCAAAAGCTTAACTAGCGAGTAATGCTTGAGTTCTCGGATCATCTCGCCACTCCATCCAAGCTGGGTCGTGACCGACTAACTCAATGGCTTCATCATTAATAGGAATAGCTTCTTCTAGATATTCCCATGCTTGTTCGCAGTTACCTACCAAGATGGCTAAGCCGCTCAGTCGGTACAGAATATCTCCTCGATCCCCTGTCTGCCATTGAGAGCGCAATACTGACCGCGTAAGCTCAATCTCGCTTTTGGCCTGGGTCAATCCTTGCCAACGAGCCTTTGCTACTGCAATACAGTACAAAGCTGTAGTGTCATCAGGAACTTCCTCTAACCTCTGCTGGCAACAAGCGATCGCTTCAGCATATTGGCCATCGTAGCAAAGGATTAACCCTCTCTCAATCCGCCAATTTTTCACAAATATGGTTTTGTCAAGGGCGATCGCTCGGTCAAAATCAATCAGGGCTTTCTTGTAGCACTTCATCAGTGCATAGACGCGGCAGCGATAGGCAATTGCCCAAAGGTAATCCGGCTTCAGCTCAATGGCTCGATCCAAGTCAGCCACTGCCATTGTGTAATATGCTTCCCCCATAAAGCGGTAGGTTACGCCCCGGTGAGCGAGAGCCCAAAGGTAGTTAGGGTTGAGATCAATAGCGCGGCTAAAATCTGTTCGGGCTTCCTGATAACGTTTGATCTGATAGTAGGTTTGCCCACGGTGAGCGAGAGCCCAAGGGTTGTTAAAATTTAGCTCAACGGCATCGGTGAACTTGGCGAGGGCAGCTTCAAAATTTCCCATCAGCCGATCCGCCTCACCTTGCTGAGCTATAGCTTTAGCTTTCTGAGGGTTCTGTGGGGACGCTAACTTGAGGTCAGACACAGTTTGTTGATAAGCTGTCATCATATCTGTTTCTCCCCTGTAGCTTCTTTAACAAAAGACATACCTAAGCGCGCCATCATTTCTTTGTCCACAGGTGCTAGAGCTTGAGGCGGAATATAAAGGGTTGAAACCTCAGTAACACTGCTTTGTGGTAGCTTGGACAGAGGAATACGCTGGATAACTGGTTTGCAAACTGGATAATAAACTGCTGCTTCGTAAACAATCACTTCATGGTCACCTCCATAATGTGTCTTTAAGACCTCGGTCAATATGGTTAGAGGACGAAACTGTTCCTCCGGTTTATAAAAACCGAGA
>NZ_JAAHIE010000134.1:0-15407 GCF_010671945.1 Moorena sp. SIO4E2 | reverse complement strand
TGTGTTTTCAAAGTTTTCCGCAAGATATTAGATCCCCCCCAGCCCCCCTTATTAAGGGGGGAGCCATACTCAAAGTCCCCCTTTTTTAAGGGGGACCAACGGGGGATCTCGGAGTTTGAAGACACGCCCTAGTCTCGTTAGACTATGAAAACTAAAAATTATGAATTGTGAAGACTGATAATACCTGATTTTGACATAACAAACTATCCTCCGATTGAGGAGCTTTGAGTCAGGAGTAATATTAATTTATTTTACAGTAATTTTTAAGATAAATTAGTCCTTGACTACTCACAAAACTCTTGATATAATTCCTCAGTATTAGTTTTCCAACTATCTAAGTCCCCAAACACCGAAATCACTCGTACCACATCTAGGAAAAGATCGCGATCAGCAAAGTAACTCGCATGCTGATCTCGAAACTGCTCAGCTGGCAATTCAGCTTGGATAATCTGATACGCTTCACCACCCATAACTTGAAAGGGAATAGTTTCGGTATCTGTAATTAGTTGTCCATTATTATCCGTTGTGTTGTACTCTACCCAGTAATAATATTCTTTACCTCGTTGAAGTGGCTGACCTTTACCATCAGCATTGTACATAACACTAGTCTGATTATCGTTTACCTGATAAGACCATAACGCTTGTCCATTGCGAGAGGAACGAACTTGAATGATATTAACACTTCCTTCCCAAGCAAATAGAGGTTGGTCACTCCAGGTGCGATAGGCAGCAATATTAGGGGAAATTGAACAAAACTCTCCATGGGTACCTGCTTCATCCTTCTTCCTACGAAAAATATCTCGGATCTTAGCCCATACAGATTGTGTTTCCTGTTTGGTTTGACTCACTGCTTTCGCTACTTGATTCCCTTGACTGGTAAACGAAGCTGCAATTGATACTGATGAGGTCGGACAACTAATACTCATCGTTCCAGTAATTAGCAGTAGATAAAAGACTCTAATTAATCGATACATAGGATTTAAATGTTAAAGGCTTGCCGGAAATTAAATTAATAATTACCAATTAATAATTAACTAAATAATATAAAACCAGAGTATAATTGATGGTAAAGCTATAGGCATTAAAAGAGAAGCTGAGATATAAGCCTGTAGTCCGATTATTCCATAGACCGCTGTAGCACCAAATAATATCAATATTGATTGCTGTCGTTCTTGAGGCTTTTGCTGGAGCAGTAGCAGCATTGTTCCTTTTCCTGACAATGCTGCTAATAGAATCATCCAGCTGTCGGGAATTAATTTTATTGTATGCTGCGATAAAAAATGGTGAACCATGTAAGCATGGGCTTCACCTCCGGTAAATACCTTGGGACAAGTATCTGGTGGCTTTCTGGTTCGATTCAGTGGATTACACCAATATTCAATAGCTAGAGGTAGAGAAAAATTATCCTCGGCTTCATCATATCCCCCAGAGGCAATGATAACCACTTGCTGCTCAATGTTAGAAAAGTCACTTTTGAGGAATTCCCAAGCAGGCTTGTGCTCATAAGCCTGTTCTGGAGGAATAGAAAAGTCAATAATATAGCGCATCCCTAACGGTAGATTCTTTGGTTTAACGGATGCGTTCGCGTAGCGTGGCCTACGGCCAATCGCAAAAGGTAGATTCTTTGGTTTAACGGATGCGTTCGCGTAGCGTGGCCTACGGCCAATCGCATTATCCTGGCTACTGACTTGCTGAAGATACTGACTAACTTGCTGCTGAAAGTTGGTGGTACTTTCAAAATTAGGATTTAATCCTATCCGGTGGTTTGGCTGTTGGTGCAACTGGTGTGATAGAGCCAGTAGATAGGCAAAAGGACATGACTTGTTGCAGGTGGCATCCTGCGGGAGTTCCATATCCCAACGGAAAAAAGTAATATCCCCTTGTAGACTCCATTTAGGGCTAGCAATTTTCGGAAACACCTTGCGATTTTTATCCTGATTGACCCCAAAGACAAACCAGGTATCCTGTTGACTAACAGCGGATTGAATCGCACTAGCCAGTTTTTCCTCTCTCGGTTCTTGGGTATGGAGCAGATAATCAATTCCAATTACCTTAGCGCCTGAGTTCGAGAGTTGTCTGACTAATTTGCCAAGGTATTCCCGTTCCATCGGCTGGGTTTTAAAGCCTTTAATCTCCAGTTGCGCCTGATTGATTGAGTCTTGATCAATAGCAATTAACAGTACAGAGCGTGGCTTCGCCGAGGATAACCCCTCCCGAGGAAACTGGTTTGTGCTATCGCGATAGACAGCTTGAAGAAACGTTCGCCCATCTAGCAACATGTCTTGTACAGGAACCATAGCGCTAACTAAAAGCACACTAGCTAATGCGATCGCTTCTTTTGGTTTAGGTAGCCACTGCTGAAGTAGTTTCTGGTAACCCCAAGGCTCAATCCGAAATGGCTTAGCACCATAGGGACTAAAAAACGAAGGAATCAGGTAAGCTGATGGATAGACAAATTTTTCACTTACCTGTAAATTGCGACAAGCTGCCAGCATTGCTTCCTGGACATCCTGATCCTGAGCTAAGCTGCTGCAAAATTCTTTGAGAAATACATGAGCAACATTATCATGAACTTCCTCCCGCATGATCACCACTTGCAATCCTAAATCAGCCAACCGATTCGCTATTTTTAGACCATTACAGGAGTTAAAGACGCACAACTGAAGTCCCTGATTTTTAGCAGTAGTTAGGTATTCCTTTATTTCACTGATAGATACCAACTGCTCTGGCGCGATCGCTAATTTTCCATCAGTAACTTTTGTTTCATCACTATGACCCATAAAAAATAGAGCATCCCACCCCCTTTCATCGGTTATTTCTGCCGCCAGTGCTGCTTTAAGATTCACCCCATCTTCTTGGTGTTGCCAGTCAAAGAACTCTACTTGAGCAACTCCTTTGAGCAACTTAAGAGCCTGCTTATCTTTCTCCAAATTCAGATCTGTATTATCCCCCAAAATCGCTAAAATCCGAGGTTTCCCATGGCGCATATTATCTAGCGCTATTGTTTCTCCCTGAGTAGTCATCGGAATCCTGGTAATCCGAATTCTCCCACTGGGGATATCCTCTGGAAGCAACTGCCATGCTTCCCAAGGAAGCCGTGCCAATTCCACAGAATCGCAGGCTATAAAAATAGCTACTTCTCGATAGGCTTCTGCTGTCTTCTTTGACTGTGATTGCTTTCTAGCAATAGTGAAAATTTGATGTTGAATTGTTTCTCGAATAGTCTGTAATTGACCTAACCACCGTTGAAAGACATCCAGAAATATCTCTTTTGCTTCTTCTAATTCATGTCCCAAGTCATCGACTAATGGTGTGATGGCACCACTGGATAATTCTCTTGCTCGCAATTTCGGGTAAAACTGGAGGTAAAGGTATCGCCACTCCTCATAACAGTCTATTACTTTAGCTGGATAGTCCAACTTTGCGGATACTTCCTGTCCGTGATTACCCCGTAAATAAAACAGACAGGATGAATCAGCTTGCCAAACATTTAGTCTAAAACTACTTTGATGATTAGTTGTCAATCGCTTCGCTCCAATTCAAAATTATCAATTAAAAATTAAAAAAAATACTACAAATGAAGTCGGGGGCTTGAAACATCGCTTCGCTCCAATTAAAAAATGGTAATTTGTTACTTTTTTATTCCCCCTACTCCCTACTCCCTACTCCCTACTCCCTCTTAAAATATCATAAACATTTATCAGGATCAAAAGCGAAGGGAAGTAGGGTTAATGAGGCTCCATTACTTAGAGAAATGGTAGCTACAAATTTTTGGTTCCACCTACCTGCTACTGCAACATGGAGATAACGTTCATTTACCAATATCGCTTCAGAGACAACACCAGTGAATTCGCTGATTCGTAACTTCATACCAGGGGGAAGTGTATTACCAAGACAGTCTTCGATTAGCAATAGCAATGCCCATTCTCGAGTATCTTCTGGTGCTTTTTGGTAAATGAACCAGGTAACAGCACATAGTTTGAACAGAATGCCATTTAAATTAACAGTTTGGTAAGAGCCACGAGCATGAGACGGAACAATTAATCCTTTTTGTCTTCTCAACTCTTTAGCGATCGCTCGATATCTGTCTGGTTCATCCGATACTGGACTAATCCGACGCATTGATGGCTTAGAAAAGGTATAGTCAGGAAGCAGTTGCCAAGATAAACAGCTTGCTAACTCATCCATTTCTCCTCGCAGCCATTCTGCTGTATTAATGGCTGTTTCAGCAAAGAATGGTAGGATTTCCTGAACAGAACGCTTAGTATCAGCAACTGGAATTGTGATCTCTTGGGAATCTAACCAACGCAAGTAGTGCAGTAAATGATTTGGTTGCTGATCAAATAAAGACAGAGGTAAGTTATAGTTACGGTTACCTTGTGGTAAGTTAGCTGTTTCGCGATAGTTAACCAACTCGTCGTGACGTAAAATACCTCTAATAATACCCTGTTCTTGGGTTTCTTTCACCTCAATTATGATATAAAAATGAGCGGCAAGTTCTGGTAATTCAACAGCAGCTATTGGTATATTAACCCCTGGATATATGAGGGTTTCCGTGACAATTATACACAGATTAAAATTACCAACTTTCAAATTACATACCGTTTCAATCAGATTAGCATACTCTGGTTGAAATACCGAACATTTATCCTTATTAATTGGCAGCTTAACCCGTTCTTCTAACCATCTTTCAAAACCAAATAAGGCTAAACTATTTAGATAATTTGGACAATTTTTGGCCTCACTATTAACTTTTTCACTAATCTTTATCGCTTGCTCAAAGTCTTCAGGTTCTAGCCAAAATACTTCTCGGTTTGCAAGGGCTATCTCCCTGGAATCCGTCCTATCCTTATTCATTAGTTTCATCCTTATTTTTTTTGATTGTGTTCATCTAGATATCGGCACAATCGCTGAGCATATAAACTAGCCATTGAACGGGTTTTAGAAGTACTCAGTTCTGCTACCGCTTCTTGAAAAACTTGTGTGTTCAAGAAAGCCTCTACTTCCTGCATCAGGTTACTCAAATAATCGAGCTTTGTGGCATTTTCTTCCAGAGCTAATCCCTTAGTAGTTGTTGAGATAAGCTGGAAAAAATTTTCTACACTCAGATAATGAACGCGATTCAGCAGTTTCCCTGGTGCCAAGACTCGGCTGGCTTGGGAATGATTGGTCATCTTCACAAGGGTTGCTATCTCTTTAAGAGACTTACCCTCACAGTAAAGGAATCGGAAACCTGGGATAACCTTTGAAGCAAAACAAGCGTAACGGCGACTTTGCTCTAAAGAGGCAATGTGCTCAGCCAAGGCTTGCGCTATCGCGTGATCTAAAACCTCAATCAGTCCCTGTTCAAGAAAATCCTGCAATTCAGATTGTCCTAAATGATCTATGGTATTAATAGAGTTTAGATCAGGTAATTCTTTGGGGACATACTCGCCAGTTTCTGGATCCCGTGCTTCTAGAGGTTCCCAGATCGGACTTCCTCTGCGGCTCCAAATCTCCTCTTCTTGCAGACCCTTGGCTATCCTGGTTAGTTCTTTGTGAAGCTCTTTGGTGGAATTGATGATAACACCACGTTCTGGCAACAGGTGGAGCATGTCTTGGAGTTGGTCATCCCTAGGCTCAAGGCATTGGTTAACTCTAGGGTTAAGTTTATGGTTAACTCTATGGCGCCGCTGCTGTTGTCTGTCTTGAGAATAGACAGTATGGAAGGTTTCTACTAGTTTGCGATCGCGTGGATAGAGCTGTTCAAGGTGTCTGAGTTTAACTCGTCCCAACAGTGACCAGTTACTGGACAAGGGCAATCCCTGTTCAGCTAAGCAACGTTTGATATCAGGATGTTGTTTGGTTTTCAGATATGCCCAATTGTCCAAACTGAAGCGAGCTGGTGAGTTCAGACGATAGCTTGCCAAGACATCAATCGTAAAAAACTGACCAAGTCCAGGTTCAATCTCACCTTGCTTATTAACAACCAGTTGAGCTTTGCCATCACTATCGAGAATAATCGGAGTTTTGCCATCATCATTGAGTACATAGGATAGCAGCTCACGGTAAGTTAACCGATAGTCAAGGCAAAACTGACTCGCTAGTTTTTTACAAGCCTTTAGGATAGGCATTGAAACATAGCACCGAAGACACAGTCCAGCTAACGCCCGGTATTTAGTATCACATGTAGTATCAACAGTAGATAGCTCAGCACGAAACCAGGATAGCAGTAAATCCTGGATACCTCGCTCCCACTGAGCTAATAACCTTTCCTTTTGATCCAATCCCAGGAGTGTTTGTTGAAAAAACTCCTGTGCTTCCTGTTGATGGCAGACTTTGTAGCCTTTTTCGTTATTGGTTGGGTCAAATACCCGAATTGTCGAGTATCTAGATGCATCCATAACCGATTGAGACAGCACTCTACTAGTATATAGATGTCAGGCTATTTAACCTGTGCAGTTTTCTCTAGCAACAGCAACAGGCAAGGCGTTGGTCAATGGTGGAACGATTGAGGGTAATCGGTAATCATTAATCAGTAATCAGTAATCAGTAATCAGTAATCAGTAATCAGTAATCAGTAATCAGTAATCAGTAATGTTAATTTGAGATTCCCTCACCGTCAATCATCAAACTCCAACCTACCCTACAACGGACGCCTGGACAAAAACCACCTCCAAGCCTTCAACCTTCAACCTTGGCCAATAGGCCACGCCATCGCGTTCAACCCTCCAACCTTCAACCTTGGCCAATAGGCCACGGGTTCGCTGAAAGCGGGACGAAGTCCATCGCGTTCAACCTTCAACCTCCCAACCTCCCAACCTTCAACCTCCCAACCTTCAACCTCCCAACCTTCAACCTCCCAACCTTCAACCTCCCAACCTTCAACCTCCCAACCTTCAACCTCCCAACCTCCAACCTCCCAACCTTGGCCAATAGGCCACGCGTGCGCGTTCAACCTCCCAACCTTCCAAAGCCTATTACTTGTGAAAATCAATTCATTTAAGCGACGAAAATTTCTATTCCAAAGTTTAGTAGCTCTGGGAATAACGCTGTTATCAACTGCTTGCCAAAAAGCGTACAATTCTCAAGAGATCACCTACTCTGATGGAGATAAATCTTTGCAGCTGAACTATATTAACATTCCCCCTACCAACAATCAACCACCAGCTGGATTAATTGTCTGCTTACATGGCTTTGGAGCCAACTCCCAAGATTTGGTATCTTTGGCTAAGGCGCTAAACTTACCAGACTATCAGTTTCTATTTGCTGAAGCTCCCTTTGACCATCCTGCTGTACCTGAGGGTAAAATGTGGTATGATTTGAATGGCCCGGAGTATCAAGGCTTAACCGAAAGCAGACAGCAGCTAATTGATTGGCTCAAATCCCTGGCCAAAAGGCCACGCTACGCGAACGAAGTGAGCACTGGCGTGCCCCTATCCCGCACCATTCTGAGTGGATTTTCCCAAGGCGGAGCCATGACATTAGATGTAGGGTTGACCTTGCCAATAGCAGGCTTAGTATCCATGAGTGGCTATTTACATAGCCGAACCCAACCTCCTACAGGCTCATCGTTACCAGCAATTTTGATAGTTCATGGTAGACAAGACGAGGTTGTACCGTTAATGGCTGCTCACAATGCTAGATATACTCTAACTGGTTTAGGGATACAGGTCAAGTATCAAGAATTTGACATGGGACATCAAATCATCCCAGAGGTAGTAGTGCTCTTTCGTAATTTTGTTCTTGAAGTAATGGGTAATCGGTAATCTGAATGACTTTTCGTTAATTTAGTTTAGTTAATTTAATTTTTTCGATAGTTTACACCATTCGCCTTTACGAAATCCTGATAGCAATTTTAAATTCAGTAGAATACAAAAGTTCGTCAGATTAAGCCTCGATCGATCTTCCCCATCTTGCCATCCCTCCCTTTCTACACAACTAGGTGTAGTCTACTTGAGTGCAGACTACTATTATAATTACTCCCCTATCAATCTTGTTTTCAATTAACAGACTACTAGGGAGGAAAGTGTCAAGCTGAGATATTTCACAAAAAGTTTACAAAGTATTGAAATTCTTTCAGTGTAGATAACACAAACTTGATGAGGAGTTGGTCACTTTAAGAGGCTTAGCTAATCAACCAGAGAACTGTATGAACGTTATTGAAACCAAAATACCCGAAGTCTTAATTCTTGAACCCCGTGTCTTTGGTGATGACCGTGGTTTTTTCTTTGAAAGCTACAATAAACGAGTTCTAGCAGATAAAGCTGGGATCACCGCTGAGTTTGTCCAGGATAACTATTCCCGTTCAGCCCAAGGGGTGCTTCGAGGATTACACTACCAGATTCAGCAGCCCCAAGGTAAACTGGTGCGGGTTTTACTCGGAACTATATTTGATGTGGCAGTGGATATTAGAAAAAGCTCCCCGACCTTTGGACAGTGGGTTAGTTGTTTGCTGAGTGCAGAAAATAAACAACAAATCTGGATTCCAGCTGGATTTGCCCACGGATTCCTGGTAGTCTCTGAATTCGCTGAAGTTTTATATAAGACTACTGACTTCTACGCTCCTGATCACGAGCGGACTATTGTGTGGAATGACCCTGACCTAGCCATTCATTGGCCTCTGACCGACTCTCCCAGTCTGTCGGCTAAAGATCAAGCGGGTAAGTCTTTCAAAACAGCCGAGGTTTTTGCATGAAAAAAATCTTACTCACTGGGATTACTGGACAAGTGGGTCAAGAGTTGGAAGATACTCTGAGTCCCCTAGGCCAAGTCATCGGTGTGGGGCGCAGCGATATGGACTTAGCTGAGCCAGAGAGTATTCGTCAGGTAATTCATCAGATTAAGCCTGACGTGATTGTCAATGCAGCGGCTTACACGGCTGTGGATAAAGCAGAGACAGAACTGGCACTGGCTAAATCGATTAATGCTGTTGCTCCAACCATCATGGCAGAGGAAGCTCAGAATTTAGGAGCCATCCTGCTCCATATTTCCACCGACTATGTGTTCGATGGCAAAAAAAATACTCCTTACACGGAGCAAGACACTCCTAATCCCATCGGTTCTTATGGTAAGTCGAAACTGCAAGGGGAAGAAGGGGTGCAGCAAAAATGCGATCGCATTCTCATCCTTAGGACTGCTTGGGTTTATGGTACTCGTGGTCATGGCAACTTTGTCAAAACCATGTTACGACTAGGGGCTGAGCGAGAAGAGCTTCGGGTGGTAGCGGATCAAGTGGGTACTCCTACCTGGGCTAAAGATATAGCAGTAACCATTACTCAACTTTTGCAAGCAATGGATTCTAATCCAATGCTAGGAGGAATCTATCACTTCACCAACACTGGTGTCACCAGTTGGTATGACTTTGCCGTTGCCATCTTTGAAGAAGCCAAACTGCTGGGCTTCCCCTTAAAATTGCAGCGAGTTGTCCCAATTACTACCCCAGAATACCCCACTCCCGCTCAGCGTCCAGCTTACTCAGTTCTCTCAAACCAGAAAATATCCCAAACCTTGGGAAGCTATCCGCCCCATTGGCGTCAATCTTTGAGGCAAATGCTAGCAGAACTTTATCAAAAGCTTGGGTAATTGCTATAAGCATAGGGAGTAGGGAGTAGGGAGTAGGGAATCGGGCATCGGGCATCGGGCATCGGGCATCGGAAAACAATCCTGTGTACCTGATTAGTATGAGAACCGCTATAGTTCAAGTTCAACCAAACAACCTGCCAACCAAACAACCAAACAACCAAACAACCTTCAACCTACCCTACGGGAACGCCAAGGGCGAACAACCTTCAACCTACCCTTCACCGAATGCCAAGGGCGAACAACCTTAATAATTCATATTTCATATTTCAGACTTTATAGTGAGGATTTTATATAGCTTATGAAAGCACTGATTCTTTCTGGGGGAAAAGGCACTCGTTTACGTCCCCTAACTTATACTGGTGCCAAACAGTTAGTACCTGTTGCTAATAAACCAATTTTGTGGTATGGGCTTGAAGCCATTATCGCTGCTGGTATTACTGATATCGGTATTATTATCAGTCCTGAAACTGGGGAAGAAGTTAAGGCTAAAACAGGAAATGGCGATCGCTTCGGAGCTAACATTACCTATATCCTCCAAGACCAACCCTTAGGACTTGCCCACGCCGTTAAAGTCGCCCAACCCTTTCTCGGAGATTCTCCCTTTGTAATGTACTTGGGAGACAACTTGGTTCAAAGTGAACTGAACTTATTTGTCGAGAATTTCCAGAACAAAAATCTGGATGCCCTGACCCTGCTACGGGAGGTAGATAATCCTACTGCCTTTGGTGTTGCCAAAGTCGATGAATTCGGGCGAGTGTTGCAGCTAGTAGAAAAACCGAAAGTTCCTCCTTCTAATCTCGCACTGGTAGGTGTTTACCTATTTTCCCCTGTTATCCATCAAGCAATTGCTAACATCCAGCCTTCTGCTAGAGGGGAACTGGAAATTACCGATGCGATTCAATACTTGATTGATCAGCAAAAAAATGTAGAAGCTTTTCAAATCAAAGGTTGGTGGCTGGATACTGGGAAAAAAGATGACTTGTTAGCTGCTAACCAGATTATTCTAGATACTTGTCTAGAATCTGCTGTTGATGGTGAAATTGACTCCGAAAGTCGAATTAGCGGACGGGTACAGATTGGTAAGGGGTCTTATATTACTAATTGTACCATTCGTGGTCCAGTTACCATTGGGGAAAACTGCCATCTGGAAAACTGCTTCATTGGTCCATATACTAGCATTGCTGACCAAGCTACTCTCTTAGATGCTGACATTGAGCATAGCGTGATTCTAAAAGGTGCTAAATTAACGGGGATTCATCAACGAATTGTTGATAGTTTAATTGGAGAACGAGCTCAAGTTAAAGCTGCACCCCAACATCCAAAAGCTTTACGATTCATGATTGGTGATGACTCTCAAGTTGAACTAACTTAAGGTAATAATTCAGCGGTCAGCCGTCAGCGATCAGCGGTCAGCTGAAAATAAACCTTGAACGATCGAATTTAATAATTCGATATTAATGAGAATTGAAGGTCTGGGTAAAAGCCATTGGCCAATGGCTGATAGCTGATAGCTGATGGCTGAATGCTGATAACTGATAGCTGAATGCTGAATGCTGATAACTGATAGCTGATAGCTCAATGCTTACTTTTCTACTAACCCATTGAAGCACTAACCCACTCAAACTAATCATGAATTCTTTTGAACAAAAATCCCTGACTACTAGACAACCTCGCCAATTACTAGTAACAGGTGGTGCAGGATTTATTGGCTCGAATTTTGTTCATCACTGGTGTGAACAGTACCCAGGCGATCGCGTGGTGGTACTAGATGCTCTTACCTATGCTGGAAACCGCCAGAATCTGGCCGGTCTGGAAGACAAAGCAAATTTGCGGTTTGTCCAGGGAGACATATGCGATCGCATTCTAGTAGACCGCCTGCTTCAGGAAGAAAGCATCGACACTGTCGCCCACTTTGCTGCTGAATCCCATGTTGACCGCTCCATTTTAGGACCCGATGCTTTTATCCGCACTAATGTGGTCGGTTCCTTCACCCTACTAGAATCCTTCCGGCAACAATGGCAAAATCAAGGACAACCAAGGGATTATCGCTTCCTCCATGTTTCCACGGATGAAGTTTATGGCAGTCTAAGTGCTGATGACCCAGCCTTCTGTGAAACCACACCCTATGCCCCCAACAGTCCCTATTCTGCTTCCAAAGCTGGCAGTGACCATCTTGCCCGCGCTTATTACCATACCTATGGGGTTCCGACTATTATCACCAATTGCTCCAATAACTACGGACCCTATCATTTTCCTGAAAAATTAATTCCCCTGATGTGCATCAACATCCTGTTGGGCAAATCTCTACCGGTCTACGGGGATGGACAAAATATTCGAGATTGGCTGTATGTAGGTGATCATTGTCGTGCTTTAGATGTAGTGATTCACAAAGGTCAACCAGGAGAAACCTATAACATTGGTGGCAATAACGAAGTCAAAAACCTTGACCTAGTTCACCAGATTTGCGAGCTGATGAATGAATTAGCCCCTGATCTACCGGTCGCTCCAGCACAACAGTTAATTACCTTTGTCAAAGACCGCCCAGGCCATGACCGTCGGTATGCTATTGATGCGACTAAAATTAAAACTGAACTGGGTTGGGTACCAACAGAAACCTTAGCAGGTGGACTACGTAAAACTATTGAGTGGTATCTAAGCAACCGGGATTGGTGGCAACCATTGCTATCCCAAGAGTATCAAGCTTACTATCAAAAAGTTTATGCCTAGAAGGATGTTCGCGTAGCGTGGCCGTTCGCGTAGCGTGGCCTAAAGGCCAAAAGGCCAAGGGTTAGGTACCCTCGTCCTAGGTTTTAGGGAGTAGGGAGTAGGGAGTAGGGAGTAGCGATGCAGTGTGGTCAAGACCGCTTAGGTGCGTTTTCCGTAGACGAATTAAATTCGCCACGGGTCGCACCTCTGCATCGCTTTTTAATAACACCAAAAAATCTTCCGAGCTTTTTCCTACTGTTCCCTATTCCCTGTTCCCTGTTCCCTTGTAAATGCTATAGATGATATCCATTGTGGATCAAGGGATAAACTATCGAATTTTCTCTCATCATATTTTTTTTTATACAAGCTTTATATAGTTAAAGTTTTAGTTAGTTGTTCGTTAAACATGGGTATGCTACCAATTCCTAATAATAAGAGACCTAATAAAATATTTTAATCCTATGACAGGGAACAATTTTTTGAGCAAATTGGGACTATATTTAAGGCTTTATACGAACGAGATGCCGATATAGGTAACTTAGATAAGTTAGAGCGCAGTCAGTCTAATAGCTTAGAAACAGTTAATACGAGAATTGATGAAATTCAGTATTGTTATACTGCGATTATTTGTCTACCTTCATTAGAATAATCATCTCAACAATTCCAGGCTCTAGCGTATCTCGATTTAGGAGATTGCTTGGCTCTTTTTATTCAAAAAACTCTCCTTATATATAAAGCAGTTGTGCCGCCACAAGGCTTAAAGAGCAAAGAAGTAGAAACATTCAAGTTTTCCGGAAATTTAGATTTTCAAACAGGCATGGAACTATATGGAAAAATTTAAAAAATATTAAAATATTGAACATTTTACAAACAAGTTGCTGAACTGATTACAGATAAGGGATGAC
Source organism: Moorena sp. SIO4E2 (assembly GCF_010671945.1). NCBI lineage: Bacteria > Bacillati > Cyanobacteriota > Cyanophyceae > Coleofasciculales > Coleofasciculaceae > Moorena > Moorena sp. SIO4E2. Next base: position 2,232 of record NZ_JAAHIE010000134.1, on the reverse strand, counting down.
AGACGAAGAATTTACAAGGTACTTTGTCGAAAATTTACCAGACAACGTGTATAGGGCAGTAATTGAGTTATGCGATCGCTTTTTAGAAAAAAGGAAGAGTCTTTCCTACGAACAACATCTCATTGCTTTTTCTACTCTTGAACAGTTTATCATATATCACAATATTCCCTATTCAATCCCCAGAATTTTTGAGGATTATGGAATATCAAACTATCAAAGAGAAGAAGCCATTGTCGAATTCTTTAGAACTATCAAGCAAACTATCCAATCGCTTCCATGGAGCGAGCAGTCAAAGTTGATGCAGCAATCTCTGAGTAGCACCTGGAAGCCAAAGGAAAACCTTCAACCGAAAGAAGAACTTAAATCTTTATCTCAAGATGCTTTGCTACGTTTGATTCAAGAAAAAGATAATTTAATTAATCTTTTAATTAGACAGGTAGAAACAGCGCTACAGCGTCCGAGTTTGTATGCAGAAAATTATCACAATGAGGGAAACACTATGTCTGAACAGCCAATTAACAATGACCTCCGTGGTGCCAAATTTGGTGGTGGCTTCGCTAATAGAGATCAGCACGGTGGTACGTTAAACGACTATTCCAAAGACCATAATTTAACTGAGGCAGCAGCATAAATTCAACAGCTTTTAGAGCAACTGTCCCAAACTAACCCCACTTCAACCAATGCTGAAAAAATGGCAGTGGTGGCTAAGGCGGTGGATCAGATTGAAGGTAAACCCACCCTAAAACAAAGGGTGATTAATGTCTTAAAAACGGGGGGAACAGAGGCATTTAAAGAGGCGGTAGATCATCCCTTGGTGAATGTTTTGTTCGCAGCTATTGAAGGTTGGCAGGAAGGTTCGTAATTCAGTTACTTATGGAACTCTGGTGCCCAAGTTAGCCACCACCGTACATTCGGAGCCACAAAACAGCATAAGTAAACACCATCACTAAGAAGCTACCGATGACTCACTACGTTAGGAATCGGTGCTTCTTGTGGAATATGCTGCCAATGACTCAAGAATGGTAGCAACACTGCTACCAATAACCTTGGCATTCAACAGACATGGGCAGTACTTGATTCGAGCCAGTGACGTCCTGCTGTTAAGCCAGGGGCTCTACTAAAGCCCCGTGGAAAGGACGCCAGTTGCTCCCCGCGCCCCACACTTACCATATTTACCACACTTTAAACACCTACCACGCCTGCCTATGTTTCCCTGTTCCCTTTTCCCTGTTCCCTTTTCCCTTGTGGGGAAAGGGATAAACTATCGAATTTTATATCATCATATTTTTTTTTATCCAATCTTGATCTACTTAAAGTTTTAGTTATTTTACCTTAAAATTTATAAATTTTAGCTGAGTTAGATATAAACTGATAGTCGAGACAATAATTAAGTACGAACTACTAAGAGTTGATTGAAATATTAATTATTTAAATTCAAGGGAAAACTATGGAGATTTGATAGGTTAGTTGATGGTGTTAGTTTTGGAATGGTTAACAGGCCATTTTTATTATCAAAACTATTTGAAGATAACGTATTTTTAACAAAAACTTTAGGATTGCTATATCAGTATTATATAGCGTTTTAAAACGATTGTAAAACTGAGAATATCTTATTTGATTTTACTATAAAAATCTGGAGCTATTGCCTATTGTCTATTGCCTTTTTCCACAATCTATGACTTGACAACTCCTTTGAAAACGCTATAGCTGGATTCTTGATTCCTTGAATCGTAGTTTCTACGTCCTCTTACTTAAGCAATTACTACGTTAATTGATAATACATTTATGATCAGTGTTATTACTATAGTTGGTATTGTTTTTTTTCGATTATACTGAAGTGTCTTACCTTTAAATAAAAGCTAATAACTTCTTAGAGGATATCTGAAAAGTTTTTTGATACTGAATTTTGCCCCCCTAGCCCCCCAATTCTGGGGGGAACAAGAATCAATTTGCGGCTAAAAGTCCCCCGAGCGAGGGATTGCTCGGGGGATTTAGGGGGCTTTGATGTAGCAAATGAGACTTCTCAGACAACCTCTTAGTTAGGATTCATGGAACACAAGTTATTATCTACATTGATAAAACTCTGACTAGTTATTATAGAAAAATAAGCTGTTCGGCATTTAAATTGGTATAATAAAAATTAATAAATAACCCAATAATAGGAAATATGCCAGCAAAAAATTATCTGACACAAGAGCAAAAAACAATACTTCAAAAAGCCTTAAAAATAGA
>NZ_JAAHIE010001339.1:0-1189 GCF_010671945.1 Moorena sp. SIO4E2 | reverse complement strand
ATAAAAGCTATAGCATTTCTCATAGTTATGAGGTACATTCAATTTTCATTGACCCGACTCCCTACTCCCTCAAACCCAAAGGGTGGGGTACCTCACCCCATTGAAAACTGCTATAGTTGGAACATTCAACCTTCAACCTTCTAACCTTCTAACCTTCAACATTAAACCTTCAACATTAAACCTTCAACCTTCAACCTTCAACCTTCTAACCTTCGCCTTTCGGCCACGCTACGCGAACAACCTTCTAACTTTCAACTCAAGCAGACCCTTCACCGACTAAGGACCACAGAAAACTGCATCTTCTATATCTTTGCGGCTGAGGGAATACTTGAACGATCGTTGAATATCTTGTCCATCTTCCCCAGACTTGAGGTAGCGCACGATTAACTCCTCTACCTCAAGGCAAAGTTCGGCTTTCCAGGTAGGTCGATCAACACGCCAGCAATGTAGATCCTTACTGTCTTGTTCACATCCTAGTCTTTTCAGCCACCTCTCTATTTCAGGTAGAGGGTGGTTATACAAGGGGGTATCACCTGGCGGAAGTGTCATATCGAGTCCGATTAACTATTTATAATTATTGGTGGTACATCAGTATAAAATTTAAAATTGTCAATGGTCACCTGACAATTTTAAATTAACAATTAACACAATTAAAATTTATGGTATCAACCCTATTATAAGGGATTAACTAGAATTATAAGGGATTAACTAGAATTAATATTCTAAGTTATTCTTGATCAGTTATTCTTAGGAATGGTTTATCTGGAGATTTTGGGCTGATTGGTTATTAACCGGTATTTGACTATCCAAATTATCAGGTTTCGCCTGTTGAATAGAATTAATCTCGGGTAAGGTAAGCAAATCATGACCACTGGGTTTAGAAATTAGCAGAGCAGATTCACCTTGGGTTAATCCAATAGCTATGGCTAGTAGTAAGCAGCCTAAAAAGGTTAGTCCTAAAATGAATAGGACAAAAATCTCCCCAGCTGAAAGGGGGCGGTCAGTGGGATCAAGGTAAGCTGAGGACGAGGATCTTGGTGGCTTTTGATTAACTGGATTGTTTAAACTAGGGGGTGGCTGAATAACATTGAGGCGGGAATAACCAATTTTTTGGTCATACATTGCTCGTCGCTCTGGATTACTCAGGGTAGCATAGGCTTCGTTCAGCTTTTGGAATTTAATCGTGGCA
>NZ_JAAHIE010001338.1:0-1190 GCF_010671945.1 Moorena sp. SIO4E2 | reverse complement strand
GTTCTGTTGTTCCTAGTTGATACAACTGAGCCCGTATGGGGGGGTCTACTTCTAGATTGAATGAAAGTTCATTTTCTTGTTGGAGTAGTTGTTGTAGTTTGGTGGTAGCTTCTGATGGTGTTAACCCACTTAGGTCAATTATGGGTAGTTCTAATTCAAAGGGGGGTTTAATTATTTGTGCTGCTGTGCCGTTGATTTCACTGAAGGTGGTTCTCAGGGTTTCATGGCGAGCAATGATTTGGTTGATACTTTTTTGCAGGGCTACATAGTCTAGTTTACCTACTAGATGTAGGATTAATGGCATATTGTAGGCGTTGCTACTCAAGGCCATTTTTTCAATAAACCATAACCTTTGTTGTGCATAGGATAATGGGATAACTTGCTCCCTAGAAATCATTGGAATAGCTTGACTTTCCTTGGCAGTTGGGAGCAACTGCTGCTGTCGGAGCTTTTCCAATACCTGTTCTCGTTGTTTTGGCGAAAGATTAGCCAAACGTTTTTTTATATCATTCATTATTGATCAACCTCAGCTAAAATTTGTTCAAGTATATTACTGTCTACTTGTTGCAATTGTTGTTCAACTAAAACTTCTGCTAGTTGAACGATAGTAGGATTTTCAAATAACCTACTGATAGGTAACTCCACTTGAACAGTATTTTGCACCCGAGACACAACCTGAGTTGCCAGCAGAGAATGGCCACCCAATTCAAAGAAGTTATCATGTATCCCTACCTTTTCTATTCCCAACACTTCTTTCCAAATCTCTGCTAATACCTTCTGTGTCTCTGTTTCTGGAGCTACATACTCCGTTGACACACTACTTGCATCCAGTGCAGGCAAAGCCTTACGGTCTATCTTACCATTGGGAGTCAGTGGCAGTTGTGATAACATCATCAACCCTGATGGCAGCATATACTCTGGCAACTGCGACTCCAGATACTCTCTCAACTGTGCTATCAGTTGCTTCCCTAGATACGAACTCAAGGGATTATTCCCATTACCTGTTACAACCGATTCTTGATTCAATAGTTGTAAGTCATAAGGGCTAACTGTTTCTGTTTCCGCAAATAACCTTTGATAAAAAGGAGTTTGCTTAAACTGTTGTTTCCAGTGATAAGAAATGTGTTCAAAATCAATATATTCTCCTTGTTGCCTGATAATACGTCCTTGGATAGCATAATCTGGATTCA
>NZ_JAAHIE010001337.1:0-1190 GCF_010671945.1 Moorena sp. SIO4E2 | reverse complement strand
TTGCTTTAATTCCCAAAGGTTCTGGAGGTACTTCCATGGTAGTTTGGTTTTCTTCAACGGCAATGATCTGGGTTTGCAACTGGCTAAAGCTTAACATTGCACTACCACCACAGGCGGTTGCTGGTATCACAATCGCATCTACATCATCAGCCCAGATGTCCCCTGGTTTTGAGGAAATAGTTTGAGAATCTGGATTAGCAAGGGAGGAGGGGGAATTGTTTTGGTTGACGACAAATTGGGGAGCGCGACTCAATCCTACTAAAACACAGGGTAAGAAGGTATAGCCCAATTCCTCTGCTGCTGAACGAGGTGACAATTTAGGATCGATGGGCAAAGGCATCAATGCTGGTGCATGAGCACAGGGAATTTGAAAGGTACGAACAATCAAGTGACTGATAATGGCTTCAGCACCAGCCAGGGGGTCTACGCCTCGGCCATGACGGTAATCTTGCAATGCTTCACTATCAATGTCATCGGGAAAACGCACTACTACTGCGATCGCATCTGCTCCGGCTTGCTCAATCAGGACTTGGGCTGCTCGCAATAAACTATCGGGATTTCCAATTGTTCCCCAACTGGCTCCAGATGCTGCTGTGCGCAGTTCTACATTTAAGGGAGCATCTGTGACTACGTAGTCGGTTAGATTCAGTCCTAGGGTAGCTCTGGTGGCATCTGCTGCTTGTAGGTGTCTCAAACGTAATTCTGGTTCAATCCCCTGATCCAGGAGTAATCCCACTCGGTTCTGATGTACAGGGCGTAATCCCCAGCATCCAGCGGCAAATTTGTCAAGGCCATAGCCCTCCACATAGAAGGCGTTGGGTAAGTTCCAGTACAACTGGGCACCATTGAGGACATTGGGATGGGTGATTAAGCGATCGCAAACTTGTGCGATCGCTCTAGCCACTGGCAAGGCATCCCCGGCATAGCCACCAATCGACGCTCCTACACCAGTAGGAATGATTAAAACAACGGTATAGGGGCGCTGATTCACTTACTATTTGCTGATTTAGTCACAATCGCCTCTACCGTAGCTTTCTCCTGCTCAGGGTCTACATGAGTAACTGCCCAGCGCAGGGGTTCTCCCCGTTCTTGTAGTTCTGCTTCAATGGCTTGGTGCAGTTCCTTAGGGGACTCTTGGAGGTCAATTTCTGCAGTAATGAAATGGGTTGTCATTGTTTTCTCCCTAATTC
>NZ_JAAHIE010001336.1:0-1190 GCF_010671945.1 Moorena sp. SIO4E2 | reverse complement strand
TTGCTTTAATTCCCAAAGGTTCTGGAGGTACTTCCATGGTAGTTTGGTTTTCTTCAACGGCAATGATCTGGGTTTGCAACTGGCTAAAGCTTAACATTGCACTACCACCACAGGCGGTTGCTGGTATGACAATGGCATCTACATCATCAGCCCAAATGTCCCCTGGTTTTGAGGAAATCGTTTGAGAATCTGGATTAGCAAGGGAGGAGGGGGAATTTTTTTGGTTGACCACAAATTGGGGAGCGCGACTCAATCCTACTAAAACACAGGGTAAGAAGGTATAGCCCAATTCCTCTGCTGCTGAACGAGGTGACAATTTAGGATCGATGGGTAAAGGCATCAATGCTGGTGCATGAGCACAGGGAATTTGAAAGGTACGAACAATCAAGTGACTGATAATGGCTTCAGCACCAGCCAGGGGGTCTACGCCTCGACCATGACGGTAATCTTGCAATGCTTCACTATCAAAGTCATCGGGAAAACGCACTACTACTGCGATCGCATCTGCTCCAGCTTGCTCAATCAGGACTTGGGCTGCTCGCAATAAACTATCGGGATTTCCAATTGTTCCCCAACTGGCTCCAGATGCTGCTGTGCGCAGTTCTACATTTAAGGGAGCATCTGTAACTACGTAGTCGGTTAGATTCAGTCCTAGGGTAGCTCTGGTGGCATCTGCTGCTTGTAGGTGTCTCAAACGTAATTCCGGTTCAATCCCCTGATCCAGGAGTAATCCCACCCGGTTCTGATGTACAGGGCGTAATCCCCAGGATCCAGCGGCAAATTTGTCAAGGCCATAGCCTTCTACATAGAAGGCGTTGGGTAAGTTCCAGTACAACTGGGCACCATTGAGGACATTGGGATGGGTGATTAAGCGATCGCAAACTTGTGCGATCGCTCTAGCTACTGGCAAGGCATCCCCGGCATAGCCACCAATCGACGCTCCTACACCAGTAGGAATGATTAAAACAACGGTATAGGGACGCTGATTCACTTACTATTGACTGATTTAGTTACAATAGCTTCTACCGTAGCTTTCTCCTGCTCAGGGTCTACATGAGTAACCGCCCAGCGCAGGGGTTCTCCCCGTTCTTGTAGTTCTGCTTCAATGGCTTGGTGCAGTTCCTTAGGGGACTCTTGGAGGTCAATTTCTGCAGTAATGAAATGGGTTGTCATTGTTTTCTCCCTAATTC